>NZ_JBFOKR010000010.1:0-183525 GCF_047246645.1 Ferdinandcohnia jepli | reverse complement strand
TAATTTTAAGGGTCCTTTGCGCTGATCAGCTTGGACACCTCGTATCATACCAAGAGGACTTTTTTTGTTCAAACCTCATTTTGCTTTAATACAGGAATGCTTTCTTATCATTAAAAAAAGCTGACTACACATAGTCAGCTTTTTCTTTATTATTTAGACGTTACCCCTGAGATAAACTCTGCAAGCTTTTGCAGTTCTTCATCTGTTCCTTCGAACATTCCAGCAGGCATTCCGCCTTGACCATTTACTGCAATATCAGCAATTTGTTCAGGTGTTAATCCATTGTCAACAAGCGCTTTACCAGCAGGTCCACCTTCTAGGTTACCGCCGTGACATCCGATACATCCTTTGTCTTGAAACAATTTATAGCCTTCTGATTCTTTATCAATTTCAGCTTCTGCAACAATTTTAGCAGATTCCGCTCTTGCTTCCCAGTCAACTTGTGAAGCAGATTCCCAAGTTAAGTAAGTAACCGAAGCAACTGCTAAAAGCATTAAACCTGTAGCAATAGGTCGCTTAGATGGTCTACGCTCTGGACCACGATCTAAGAATGGAGCAAGTAAAAGTGCTCCAAATGCAAGTCCTGGAATAACAAGTGTACCAATCACATTATAATCACCAGATGCATAAGTGTACTTAATCAATTGATACATGAATAAGAAATACCAGTCTGGTAATGGAATATACCCTGATGCAGTTGGATCAGCAATTTTTTCCAATGGTGATGGATGCGCTGCTGTTAAGCATAAGAACGCTACTAAGAAAACCGAACCAACCAACCATTCTTTAAGTAAGAAGTTTGGCCAAAAAGCTTCTGTTTTCCCAGGATATTCGGAATAGTCTTTAGGAATATGCTTTCTATTGGTAACAGGAACACGTGAGTCCCCAACAAATTTCATTCCTTTTCCGCGATGCATAATCGGTCCCCCTCCTTTTTATGAATTTATTAAGTAAAACTAAAGTCATTTAAATATTATAGTGGACCTGAAATACCTTGTCGACGAATCATGATAAAGTGAGCAGCTAATAATCCAAATAGTGCTGCTGGTAAGAAAAATACATGAATCGCAAAGAAACGTGTTAAGGTTTGAGCTCCAATAATTTCAGGATGTCCTGCAATTAACGTTTTCAAGTGAGGTCCAAGTAAAGGTACTGATTCAATAATTTGAATCGTAACTTTTGTAGCAAATAATGCTTTCATGTCCCAAGGTAATAAGTAACCAGTTAGACCTAATGCTAACATAATAAAGAAAATTAAAACTCCAACAATCCAGTTTAACTCACGTGGTTTCTTATATGCACCTTGGAAAAATACACGAAGAGTATGTAAGAACATCATAACGATTACCAAACTTGCTCCCCAGTGATGCATTCCACGTACAATTTGACCAAAAGCTACATTATTTTGTAAATAGTAAACAGATTCCCATGCGTTTTTAATATCTGGTACATAGTACATTGTTAAGAACATACCAGAAAGAACTTGGATTACAACGATAAAGAAAGTTAGACCTCCAAAGCAGTATACAAACGCTGAAAAATGATGCGCTGGATTAACATGTTCAGGAACTTCATGGTCTGCAATATCCGCCCAAAGAGGCGTAACATCAAGTCGTTCGTCAACCCAGTCAAATATCTTATTTAACATTTATTACGCCCCTTTTATTGGATTCGGTTTTGCTTTTCCTAAGTATAGGTAACCATCTTTTACTTGGCTGTCAAATACATCTAATGGTCCCATTGGTGGAGTGTTAGGTACATTCAAACCATTCTTCTCATATAAACCGTAGTGACAAGGACAGAAGAAACGGTCAGGGTTTGCTGGATCTTCTCCCCAAGAAACCGCACAGCCTAGATGTTTACAAACAGGTGATAAAGCTACGATGTCGCCATTGTCATTTTTATAAACCCACGCAGATGTTGAAACATCTGATTCATACCAACCATCAATTTGATGGATCTTAAAGTCAAACTTTTGTGGTTCATTAGTGATTTTATCTACACTCACCACTTGTACCATGTCTTGTTCACCTTGTGGTTGAAGTAATGGGTCTATTGCAAAACGGACCATTGGCATTAGCATTCCTGCAGCCATGAAACCGCCTACACCTGTAAGGGTATAGTTTAAAAATTGACGTCTAGAAACCCGGTGTTTATTCTCGCTCATTTTTTTCCCCCCTCTATGCTAAGCTAAGTCCACTCCGGACATAATTAGTACACATTTTAAAACTAGGACATTCTCATGATATATCAATATTTTCTACAGGTCAATAATAGGATTTACTGAAATAATGGCAACTATGTGACTTTATTAGGAAAAGCAGGGAATTTTTTATTGTTATTCTTAAATAATTCTTGATTTATTTTTGCCAAATATTCATAAACAAACCTATAAGTTGCTTCATTTGATCTTGAAGCATTGTTTGTTTGTACTTTTCTTCTACATATTCTAGAGGTAAAGTTGGCATCCAGATTAGAGTACCCTGTAGTTCTGCTTCAACCTGTTTCCAACTGCTATCAGAAGTAATAAATATGGCATGCTTCATACCGCCCCCAGAAAAATCGCTTGTCCATTGATTAAGTCTTTCCTTCGTGTTTTGTAGCTCTTCGCTACCTGAGTAGGTGAATGCAGGAAACAAAATAATTCTTCCTTTAAATTGTCTTTCAATTTCATTCGATAAAATTGTAATAAACTCTCCCATAGAGACAGTTGTTTTTAGGTTGCCGTCTAGTGAAACTGGAATGAGAGGAATTACTGCTGTATCAACATATTCCTTTGCTTGTAAATACACATCTATATCTTTCGTTACCCATTTCATTATGTATGCTTCCTTTCTATCTGCTTATGAAACTAACATACCATACTCTGAAAAAAACATAAAATAAAATAAGATATATCAAGGATCCACCCCAGCAAACATTTACAAATTAAAAAAAAGAGCTGACTTCCCTTCAGCTCTCGGTAACTACCTATAGATTTTTCAACTGCTCGGTTAGTTTAATAAATTCTTTCTCATCTTGTCTATCTAACGCCTCATCAATTCGTTTAAGTAAGTGTTCCTTTTGGAATATAAAAATGGATTCTTCTAGAAATTTCTTAGCAAGCTGCTTATCCTTTTCATTAACTTGCAGGTGTTTTGGCATATATGGGTTTTCTTCTAGAACTGCAACATAGTTTGGGGAATGAAAGGATGATCTGAAGTTTAATTGAATGTAAATTTCCTCTTCCCTGTTTAATCTAATATCATGAAACGATTTCTCAGCATCTGTCGTCATGACATTCTCTTTATAAAATCGAAATGGAACATCATCAACACAATGTGTCGACATAATTATTCCCCTTGGGCAATACTGAGCCTGTTCAACAAAGTGAACGTTTTTCATAAGTTGATCGTGACTCATTAGATAATTTAATATCCAAACACATTCTCTTCTTTTTAGCTGATAATTATTAAGAAACCAGCGAATAAAGTCTTTTTTCTCGTTGACAGATACAGGGGTAGTCATCGCCATGCTTCCCTCCTCTGCTATTATTGAGTTAAGCTTTTTTGTAAATACTCAAATTAAGAAATAAATTGTAAACATATTCCCCAGACATTGATAAAATAAGCAAAATTAAAACGGTTAATCCTGATAGATTCCTATTAGATTTCCAGAATGGGACGTTTTCTTAAAAATCACTTAGCACAACATGAATCGTACAGTTCACACACCATTCTTACATTTGACCCAACTAATTGGAGTAATTTGTTTATTGATATACTTCAACGCCAACTCCAAAATATCCTTCAAAACCATGGTACACATTATTGTATTTCTGTGAGTAATTCCTCAATTTCATATTTCATTGGGTCAAGTTGTAATAACTCCTTAAATACTTCGATTGCTTCTTGTCTTTTTCCGTCCTCCATTAAAAAGTATCCATATTCTTCTAAAAACTCTGGAGTTTCTTTAAAAAAAGTATATGCATGACGGTAATGGTTTAATGCATCGGAATATTGTTCTAATTTATTTTTTGCAAATGCAAGATCCCATTCAAATTGTTCATCAAACTCACCGTAGCTCATAACCGAATCTAAACACTCTATAACATCGTCGTAGCGTTCTTCTCTTAATAAAAATTTAGTAAGCTGTGTGATTGCTTCAACATATCCAGGATCAATTCCAACAGCCTCTCGAAGATGTTTTTCAACTTCTTCATTTTTCCCTAGCATCATTGAAATTTTCCCTGCATAGAAGTGTAACTCTTTATTTAATGAGTCAACCTCCAGCCCTTCTTTTAAAGTTGATAAACTCTTTTCTAACATTCCTTCTTCTTCATATGCCATAGCTAAATACAAATATAAGGACGTATAATCGTTATCGATTTCCTTTAATTGTGTGAGGACCTCAATTGCTTTATTGAAGTACTTTGCTTGAAACGCAGTAAAACCGTAGCCAAACAATGTATTACTATCTTCCTGTTTTCCAATAGCTGCTTCATAATAAGGAAGTGCTTCTTCGAACTTCCCAGTAGCACTTAAACCTTCTGCCAAACGCGCATTTACATTAACACCAGCAATCTCGTCATTTTCATTCAACACTTGTTGATAGTATGGAATGCTTTTGTTATATTCACCGTGGCTTGAATATAATTCTCCAAGTGCAAAATCAATTATCCGCTCATCTGCTGATTGTTCTTTTGCTAGTAGCAGCTTTTGCTCACTCACCTCAAATAGACCTTGCATTTGAAATAAGTCGGCCTGTAGTACAAGGGATTCTATATAAACTGGATCATCTTCAGATATTGTATCTAATAAAGAAATAGCTTCCTCTTCCTTGTCAAGATCAATCATAATTTCTGCTAAGAAAACCAGAAGCTCACCTTCGGTAGGATAAATTTCTAGTAATTCCTCGATAATTATTTTAGCATCGTCAACAAAACCCCATTTATAATAGTTTTGAGCGATTGTGTATTTTTCGTCATCTGTTGATATACCTTTTAGTTGTTTCAGAGTTTTTAACCCTTCCTCAACGTTTCCATCCTCTACCTGTTGAATTGCCTCTAATATTTTACTCATTAATTCGTTAGCTCCTCTTACCTATCAATCATTTACCTATCTATGTTATTCGAAAGTAGATACAAAATATCCAGGTTTTTTTACTATACATTCATTACCAAATCCTGAATGAAAGTATACCTTGGAACCTACTTTTGTAAACTTTCCCTTATGCATTGTTATTTTAGGTATATGTTTATGATAATCGAGTGTAGGCTTTTCATCAACTGAATAGCCTATTTCATTATGATCATAGAGGTTATAATCAAGTTCTCCGCCAACTCTTATATCACCTTTAGCAGGATAAATACCAATCTTTTTTAAGACCTCAATTGACAAGGGCTTGTTCTCATCAGGACAAAATGGAATAGTAGGTATGTTGTTATCTTCCATAATTGATTTCCATAAATCGAGATGGTTACTTCCAGAGAAAAAGGATTTTTCTTTTATTTTCCAATCTGGAACAATTGGTATTTGATAGGAGTGATAGGATTCCCTTATCCAACCCCAGGGAATATGATATAAATCCTCTACATTCTCAATAGTGACTATAACAATCGGGATCTTCTTTCTTCTACAGGCAATAAGTAAGGAGGAAGTTAAACTCTTAAGAGGGATACGTATACCTAAATAGTAATCAATCGGACAATTCAAAAGGTAATGCTTTGTGTTTTTTATTGTCGAATTCAGTTCTCGTTCATGCTGTAAATCACTGAGTACAAGTAGAGTAGTACAACCCTTTTTCAAATATGTTTCAGTAATCTCTTCTTTAAAAGAAAGAAACGAATGTTCTTTTGAAAAAGAATAGTTGAGCATGACATGCCCAGGTGTTAATAAATATTTAGACAGATTACTTCTCATAAAGGAATGACGTTGAAGTTTGTCACTTATATAATCAACACGTTCGTTTTTGACTAATATAGAGCATGTAACCACTTTGCTTTCCTTCAAGACATTCGCTTGTTCTAAGATATATGTCATGAAACCTCCCCTATCAAATGCGCCTTGGCGTATTTGCTCCCGATTTTTTTCGAGCTTTCTCGATAAGGTGAAACTTCAATCAGTGGGGGGTTCTTCGTTCCCCTCTGATAATTTTTAGTTGCGGCCCACAGGAACTTGTTGGTCACACAGACGTTGCCACAGGACGTGGCGCTGTTAGTCTGTGACACTTTCGGGCTTTTACTGGCAGTTCCCCTCCACAGGGCTTAATGCCAGTTAATTCCGGAAAAGTTTCCTATTAAAAAAAGAGGCATCCGCCAGAGGCTTTAACTTTATTCAGTCGGAGGTTGAACCCCGACCGAATTGTATACTCTTTTCGCATTCATTCCCCACTTATAGAAGTAGGAGATAAATGCTGAATAAAGTTAATACAATTCAATTGACAACTACTCTTAAGACAAGCTATGCGATAAGAGACTTTTCTATGTTAAATTTTTTGTGAACTTTGAAATTTATTTTAAAGATTTCTATTACTGTTTTATTCAACGCAAATAAACCCGTGATATTACATATTCACGGGTTATTTAACAATGGAAATTATTTATTCTCACTTAATAAGTCAAGGTGCTTAAAAAAGTTCGGATAGGAAACTGCTATTGACTCAGGCGACTCTAATACGATGTCACCCTCCGAAACACATGCAGCAACTGCTAACATCATGCCAATTCGATGATCACCATGACTATGAACACGTCCCCCAGTTAGTCTATGCTGTTGCCCGGTAATAATCATCCCGTCATCTGTTGACTCAATTTTGGCTCCTAGCTTTGTTAGTTCTCCAACAACCGTTTCGATTCGATTCGTTTCTTTTACTTTTAATTCACTAGCGTCTTTTATTACTGTCTGACCTTTAGCTTGTGTAGCTAATAGAGCAATAATTGGGATTTCATCAATAAGTCTAGGTATTATTTCACCACTAATTTCGATACCTGACAGGTCTGAGGTTTGTATATTTAAATCTGCAAGTGGCTCGTTATTAACCACTCTTTCGTTTGTAATTTCAAGTCTTGCACCCATATTTAATAAAACCTCAATAATACCAGTTCTAGTGGGATTCATTCCAACGTTCTTTAAGGTTATTTTACTATTCGGTACAATTGCACCAGCTACTAAAAAGAAAGCTGCAGAGGAGATATCCCCCGGCACCTGAATATGAGTACCGTTTAATGATTGTCCACCACTGACTTTTGCGGTAAGTCCCTCTACTTCTACCTCACAGCCAAAAGCCTGAAGCATGCGTTCCGTGTGATCACGTGATTTATGTGGTTCTGTAACTGAAGTTGTGCCCTTAGCATTTATTCCTGCCAACAAGATGGAGGACTTAACCTGCGCACTAGCAATTGGGGATTGATAGTCAATACCAGTTAGTGCTCCGCCTCTAATAGCTAGCGGAGTAAAATTGCCATCTTCTCGTCCATCAATTTTCGCTCCCATTTGCCTTAATGGTCCAGTTACACGCTTCATTGGCCTTTTAGCGATAGATTCGTCTCCAATCAGACATGTATGCATAGGTATGCCTGAGAGAAGTCCTACAATTAATCTAGTTGTTGTACCTGAATTTCCAGTATCCAATATTTCAATTGGCTCTCTTAATCCCTCAAATCCAACGCCTTCTATTTCAACAAAGTCTTCCTTTTGTTTTATTGAAACACCTAACTTTTGAAAACAGCTAATGGTACTTAAACAGTCATCTCCTGGTAAGAAATTTTCCACAACTGTTTTTCCATTAGCTACAGAGCCCAGCATAACTGCGCGATGAGAAATTGACTTATCTCCTGGTATATTTATTTCACCTGATAATCCAGTAATATTTGTTCGTAATTGAATCGACTTCATTCTATCACTCCTGACTGATTAAGCCTTAAACGTCCCATATTCAGTGTTAATTTCAATACATTTGATTGCCTTTTCACGATCCTCTTCATTTTGGAAGCTGATTCTCAGCACTCCATAAATTTCTTCTCTTGTCTCAATAATTCGGATATTTGTAATACTAATTCGCTCAACTGCAAGCAATCCAGTAATTTCTGAGATTACCCCTGGATAATCCGGTACATCTACAAATAAATCATAAAAAGAAGGTATTGCTCCCTTTGTTTTAGTTGGGAGTCCATCTCGGAAAATCTTAGCATCCTTGAAATAATCAAAGATTGCATCTCCATTGCCATTTTCTACGAAACTTCTAATTTGCTCCATCTCTTCAATCCATTTTTTAAATAATTCAAGCAATACATTCCGATTCTGTAACAAAATATCACGCCACATAGCAGGATTACTTGAGGCAATTCTTGTTATATCTCTAAAACCACCCGCTGCTAGTGGTTTAACTAAATCATTACCTTTTTCAAATTTATCTGCCTGATGCACGAGACTTGCCGCGATAATATGTGGAAAGTGACTAATTACACCTGCAATATGATCGTGTTCTTCAGGTGACATAATTACAAAATTAGCTTTAGTTCCAATAAGTAATTTTTTTAGTTTTTTTATACCTTCTTCTTTTGAAGTGTGTTTATCATAGGGAGTAAAAATATAAAATGCATTTTCAAATAAATAATCCTTCGCGGCAACCACTCCACTTTTATGTGAGCCTGCCATCGGATGTCCACCAATAAATGTTACACCTGCTGCGCCAAAAACTTGCTCAGCTTTTTCGACAATTTGGAGTTTAGTACTTCCGACATCTGTAACAATAACGTCATTTTTTAAATCATAAGAACTAAGTTCTAGTATAATCTGTTCTGTTTGTTTAACAGGAACTGAAATAAAAATAAAGTCACATTTATGTACGATATCCTCAAGCCTACTTACACTCTCATCAATAACCTTGAGCGTTCTTGCTAACTGCATTGATTCGGCATTTAAGTCATAGCCATAAATTTTAGTATCAGGATATTCCTTTTTTATCGATAGCGCTATTGAGCCACCTATAAGTCCAAGTCCAATTACTAACACGTTTGCATTCATTTTTTCACCACCACGATTCACTAAGGTGTCTCTATTTTTCTGATTTTTATACTCATTTAAAGAAGTAAATGGGGTTTATAAAAACCCCATTACTTTATTTTTTACGTTGCGTATTCGCAAGCATCTCATTAAGAAGAGAAATGATTTCATTGTTTTGTTGTTCTGTGCCTATTGTTATTCGAACGCATGTTGGAAATCCAAGTGCGTTTCCTGATCTAACGATATAACCACGCTCAAGCAGGTATTGAAACACATCATTACCAGATTGCTTAAAATCGATTAAGATAAAGTTCCCAACTGAAGGATAATAATCTAACTCATTAGCTTCACAGAAACGGTAAAATTGTTGCAATCCATTTCTATTTTTCTCTACACACTCCTGTATAAAGGCTTGGTCTTCTAACGCGGCTACTGCTGCTGCTTGAGCAACACGATTCGTATTAAATGGCTCTCGAGCAGGTTCTATTTTTGAGATGAACGATGCCTCCCCAACTCCATAACCAACACGCAAGCCACCTAAACCATATGCTTTTGAAAAAGTTCTTAAGATCATTAGATTTGGATATTCTTTTAGTAATTCAATTGTATTCGGATAATCTTCTTCTGTAACATACTCATAATAAGCCTCATCAACTACAACGAGAACATGTTTAGGTACGCTTCGTAAGAAGGTGTTAAGTTTATCTGAATTTACATAAACACCAGTTGGATTATTTGGACTACATACCCAAACAACCTGTGTATTTTCATCAATCGCTTCTAACATTCCTTCAAGATTATGATGGCCATCTATTAAATTAACTTCTCTAATTTCAGCACCTTCAATAATTGCATTATGTTTGTATTGAGGAAAAGTAGGGCTTGCCATAACTGTATTTTTACCAGCTGAAAGAAGCGCTCTGCAAATAATACTAATTACTTCATCAGATCCATTTCCGAAAATGAGCTGTGGAGCGTCTACTTGTAGGTGCTCTGCAAGCTTTTCCCTTAGTAAAGATGCATATCCATCAGGATAGATTGCAAGTGAATCTAAACTATTTCGGATTGCTTCCTTGGCAGCCTCTGAAGAGCCAAATGGGTTTTCATTAGACGCCAACTTCACAATATTATCAAGGCCATATTCTTTTTTTACTTCTTCTATAGGTTTTCCTGGTTGATATGGCTTTAGGTTTAGGAGTTGTTCCTTGACATTCATTATAATTACACCTCTCAACTATTTAAGGGAGACAATACGCTCCTGATATAACTTTTAAAACGGTATAGGGCTTCATCTCTAGTTGCTTCTTCCAATAAATCAATGCGCAGTTCTTCAATCTGCTGAATAAGGGCACTACCAATCACAATGCCATCACAATATTCCTTTAGCGCTTCGACCTGTGATGAATTCGAAATACCAAATCCAACTGCAACAGGAATTGAACTATACATTTTAACTTCTTCTAAGAATGAGTATACTTCACTGTGTAACGTATTACGAACTCCTGTTACTCCAAGGCTTGAAACACAGTATAAAAAACCTTGTGCATTACTAGCGATTTTCTTAATTCTGCTTGAAGATGTCGGTGCTACCAATGAAATAAAGGAAAGTCCTTCTTGATCACACTTAGTTCTCAGTTGTTCACTTTCTTCAAAAGGAAGGTCTGGCACTAACAAACCATCTATACCATTTTGTCGCGCTAAAGCGAAAAAGTTTTCTTCCCCTAATTGTAGCACAGGATTGAAATAGGTAAAGATAATTACTGGAATTTTTAGTCCTTTTTTTCTCATTAAAGATACTAGATTCATAGCATTTTCAAGTGTAACACCATTTTTCAATGCTCTGGCACTCGCCCTTTGAATAACCGGACCATCAGCTAAAGGGTCAGAATATGGTATTCCCAACTCCAATATAGAAGCGCCTTCTTCTTGGAGAGCAAGAGCCAATTCAATAGTAACACTAGGATGCGGATCCCCGGCTACAATAAAAGGAATAAATAGTTTATCAGTTTTGGGCAATCGTCTCGTAAATGTTGTGATCATTTTGAACTCCTCCCTCAATATATGACATTAGAGAATGAACATCTTTGTCTCCTCTTCCGGAAAGACAGATTAAAATTGTCTCGCACGGTGACATTTCCTGAGCTTTTTGGATAGCCTTGGCAATTGCATGAGCAGATTCAATAGCAGGAATGATACCTTCAACACGCGTGAGAATTTGTAACGCTTCAAGTGCCTGTTCATCCGTTATACTTTCATACTTAACTCTTCCACTGCTAGCTAAATATGCATGCTCAGGTCCAACGCCAGGATAATCAAGACCAGCTGAAATGGAATAGGGTTCTGTAATTTGACCATGCTCATCTTGAAGTAAGTACGTTAATGAACCATGAATGATCCCTCTCGAGCCTTTTGTAATGGTTGCTGCATGCAAGTTCGTTTCAACGCCCTTTCCGGCGGCTTCCACACCAATTAATTGAACGTCGTCTTGAAGAAAAGGATAAAACATTCCGATCGCGTTACTGCCGCCACCTACACAAGCGACTACTGCTGTTGGTAGCTTGTTCTCCCTTTCTAAAAATTGTTCTCTTGATTCATCACCAATTATTCGTTGGAAGTTCCGGACCATTTTCGGATAAGGGTGTGGCCCAACTACAGAACCAATCATATAATAATGGTCTTCACAATTTTGAACCCAATATCGGATTGCTTCGTTCGTTGCATCCTTCAAGGTTTTATTACCACTAGTTGCTGGTACTACCTCTGCCCCTAATAGCTTCATTCGAAATACATTTAACTTTTGTCTTTCAATATCTTCTTCTCCCATAAACACTTTACATTCCATTCCAAATTTCGCTGCGACCGTTGCTGCCGCAACACCATGTTGACCAGCACCTGTTTCTGCAATTAGTTTCTTTTTCCCCATTCTCTTTGCCAGAAGTGCTTGACCAATTGCATTATTGATTTTATGAGCCCCAGTATGGTTAAGGTCCTCACGTTTTAAGTAAATTTTTGCGCCTCCCAGCATTTTGGTTAAATTTTCTGCATAGCTTAACGTTGTAGGACGTCCTGAATACTCTTTTAGCACATTTATATATTCATCTAAGAACTGCTGGTCGTTAAACGCTTCATCTAATGCTTGTTCTATTTCCTCTAACGGCTTCATTAATGTTTCTGGTACAAACTTTCCACCGAAGTCACCAAATCTTCCATTTTCATTTGGTACATTCACCATATTTGCTCACCCATTCCTCAATAGTAGTTATTAATGTCACATCTTTTGTCCCGCTTCTTTCAATCCCACTGGAGATATCAAATCCATCAATCTCATAATCAAGTAATCTCCCTATATTAGTAGGAAGAATTCCACCAGCAATTAAACACGGGACACCTTGACTTTGTGCCTCTACTTGGTAGTGGGGGATATAATTCCAATCAAAGGTGACTCCTGAGCCTCCCCACACACCCTTCACCTTAGTATCAATTACATATCCATCTGCAACCCCGGTATAGTTTTTCATACTCTCAAGAGCGTTCTCTGAATGATGAATTACTTTCCATACCTCTAATTGTGTTTTTTCTTTCACTTTCTTTAGATAAGTAACACTCTCTGTCCCATGACATTGTATGACTGACAATGGTACTAAAGAGATTACAGCTTCTATATCTGATAACTGAGCATTAACAAATACACCGACAAGCTGCTTCTCCTTTATCTGTATTTTCTTAAGCCATTCCATTACTTGCAACGGATCAACATGTCGTTTACTTGGAGCAAATATGAAACCAATGTATTTTGCATTACTATTTGCAACAACTGCAAGGTCTTCAAAGGATTTGTTTCCACAATACTTAATGACGGGCTGTTTCATAGTTTACTTCTCCAAGTAGTTTTCCGATACCTCTTCCGGGAGATTTATACCTCATAAAGGCTTCTCCAATTAACGTTGCATGTGCACCATAAGAAATAATTTCGTCAAGGTCCTCTCGAGATTGAATCCCACTTTCACTGATAACAAGACTTTCCTTAGGAGCATCTTTAATTATTTCCTTGGTGTGAGTAATTGAGGTTATAAAATTTTTAAGATTACGGTTGTTAATGCCCAGTAATTTGGGAGTAACATATTTACAAACTTGTTCAAGAGTTTCACGAGAATGAACTTCCACAAGACATTCCATACCTCTTTCATATGCCTCACAATAAAACTCATATAGCTTTAGAGGCTCAAGTACTTCACCAATTAGTAAGATTGCATCTGCACCCATTTTTTCACTTTGGCTAATTTGCCTTGAGTCAATAATAAAATCTTTTCGTAGAATGGGTAAATTTACGTTCTTTTTAATCTCCATCAAATACTCAATTGATCCCTGGAAAAATGTAAAATCGGTTAATACAGAGATTGCATCTGCTTTAGTTTCTTCGTACTCCTTTGCAATTTGTAGAGGTTCGAAGTTCTCTCGTATTACTCCTTTAGATGGCGAAGCCTTTTTTACCTCTGCAATAAGTCCTATCTTACGATTTGGTTTTGCGAGAGCAGAATGCAATGATCTCCGTATAACAGGTTGATCTAAAACTACTTCTTCAAGGTTTTCAACTTCAAACTTTTTCTGTTCAATAATTTTACTTAGCATAGTACTCCACCTGCCTACTTCTCAGTTGTTCAAATTGTCTACTTGTTGTTCCGGTTGAAATTGCTTCTCTTGCTGCCTCAACACCTTCTCTAATGCTTTTCGCACGACCCGAGACATACATAGCTGCTCCAGCATTAAGCAACACAATATTTGTTGCACTTTCATTAGCTGTGCCATACAGAACACTTTTAAGAAGCTCTGCACTATCTATTATGGAAGATACCTGGATATCTTTCATATTTCCTTTTGGAAGTCCCACATCTTCTGGTGAGAGGACAAACCTTTTAATTTCTCCATTTTTCAACTCAACAATGTCAGTTTCAGTAGTGATACTGCACTCATCCAACCCATCACGTCCAGAAACAAACATAATATGTTCAGAACCCAGCCTTTGTAATGCATACGCCATTTTTTCTGCATATTCAGTAGAATAGACTCCTACTATTTGTTTTTTACAACGAGCAGGATTTGCCATTGGACCTAATAAATTAAAAATAGTTCGGAATCCTATTTCTTTTCTAGGAGCAACCGCGTGCTTCATTGCAGAATGGTAAATCGGTGCAAAAAGAAAACTCATATTTCTTTTGTTCAATGCTGTCCTTGCTTCTTCTTGCGTTGACTGAATGTCTACACCTAAATACTCTAAAACATCAGCACTTCCGCTTTTGGATGAGACTGCCCGATTTCCATGCTTTGCAACCTTGATTCCTAAGGAAGAAACAACAATTGCCGAAGCAGTGGAAATATTAAACGTTGAAGCACCGTCACCACCAGTTCCACAAGTGTCAATCACTTCATCTAAATTCTCATAATCTAGTTGCATCATATGGTCTCTCATTGCTCGTGCAAATCCTGTAATCTCCTCAACTGCTTCTCCCCGAAACCTTAAGATAGATATTAGACTTGCGATTTGACTTGATGTTGCATTCCCTAGCATTATTTCATCCATTACCTGATAACTTTCCTCTTCCGTTAAAACCTCTCCATTAATACATTTATTTAATAAACTCTTTAACATGTAAATCCTCCTCACCATAAAATGCTTCCTCTGCCAACTTAATTGTTTGAATAAGAGCACTTGCTTTATTGATGGTTTCACTCCATTCGTTTTCAGGAATAGAGTCTGCAACAATACCTGCACCAGCTTGCACATATGCAACTTCATCTTTAATAACCATTGTGCGAATCGTAATACAAGAATCGATATTTCCATCAAAGCCAATATAGGCGATTGAACCCGCATACAAATTACGTGCAGTTGGCTCCATATCAGCTAATATTTGCATAGCCCTAATTTTAGGTGCTCCCGAAACAGTACCAGCTGGGAAAGCTGAGATAAGGGCGTCCAGTGGATCGATCCTCTCATCAAGAATACCGGTTACTTTTGAAATAAGATGCATAACATGGGAGAACTTTCCGATTTCCATTAAAACAGGGGTTTTTACTGATCCAAAGGTTGAGACTCTACCAATATCATTTCTCGCTAAGTCAACAAGCATATAATGCTCTGCCTTTTCTTTTTCATCATTGATTAATTCAAATGCGAGAGCCTCATCCTCATCTGTTGTTCTGCCTCGTCTTCTTGTTCCTGCGATTGGGTGAATCTCTAAATGTCGATTGTGAATCTTTATTAACCGTTCAGGTGAACTCCCGACAATTTCAATGTCATTTATTTTGATATAAAACAAATAAGGCGAAGGGTTAACCATTCGTAAAACTCGATATAATTCAAAGCCTTTTACTTTTGTGGGTATCTCAAAACGTTGTGATAAAACAGCTTGAAAGATATCTCCTGCGGTAATATACTCTTTTATTTTTTCAACAGCCTTCATGAAATCCTGTTTCTTATAATTGCTTTTGATGTTTTCCACGTTCTCTACTTCGTAGGCGGTTGAAGCTAACATCATTTCACTTTGACCTTTGTTTTGGATGATTTTTGATAGATACATATTAATTTTTGAATGTGCATGATCAAAAATGGCACGCTTTATTTTTGCGTTCTCATCTCCATTTAAGCGTATAAAATGAACGATAATTAGCTCTTTTGAATGATGATCTAATGCAATAATAGTCTCACAAAAGAAGAATTGATAACGTTCCAAATTCAAGTCATTATTTTGATGCTCCTGCACTTTTTCAAAAGTTGTAATTGCATCATAGCCAATATACCCAACTGCCCCACCATAAAAAGGTATTTCAATTTCCAGTGGTTTTAATGCCAAGTGTTCTTTTACCCAACGGAAAGCTTCCTTTAATGATTGCTTTTTGATCATATTTTGTTGGTTTTCATTTTTAACAAAATAATTTCCCTTTGATTCATTAATAAATAGAAAGGGTTTCAATCCAATAAATGAATATCTGGACCAAACAGATTCGTCATCCTTACTCTCAAGTATGAACGATGCTTCGTTTTTAAGATTTTGGAAAATTTGAATAGGTGTTAACGTATCTACATAGAAACGTTTAACAATCGGAATCGTTTGATATGAACTACTATCCGATACAAATGAGGAAAAATCATACGTATTCAATTCGGCTCACTCCTCCATTTAAAATGGAGAATGAGGATTTAGGAGGTATATAGATTTTTGGCTGAATGTTTATTAATCGATACTCAGCACACAGCCGAAAAACTATAAAATTAAACAACCCAAAGACACAAACGTATCTTTGGGTAGAAGGTTTTTGTAACTCGTATTAAACTAACCTCAGCTAAACTCTCTCATTCTCGTCTACCCTATGCTCATCTCTACACTAATCTAAAACAATCTCTACACTTATACTATTCTAAAACTATACAAAATTGTAAGTATTCACCTATTTTAACTTACTTAGTAAATTTCTGTCAATCTCATTTTTCATCTTAAAGATTGGTCAATTTGACGTAATTGTTAAATCAGGTCTAAGGGAAACTGCCCCCTCATGATAGATGTGAATAATATCTTCCTGCTTTGTTGTCGTATTAACTGTCATCATGACACGAATACACTTAGGTAGTGAACCTGGAACAGGAATTTCTCTCATACACATTACAGGTACATATGACCATCCCTCAATTAGCCTTGCAGCTGCTGCTGGAAAAGATGCATCGATATCATCTGTTACAGAAAATAATATTTGAGCTACGTCTGAAGCATTAATCTGATTAGCTTCAATCATCGCTCGTAGTAATTTTTCTGTGGTATCCGTAATTTCTTGTTTATTATTATGTTGAATTGTTGTTGCACCACGTATTCCCCTTACCATTTCACTCCTCCTTTGCAGGTAATTAATATGATTTCTTGATTAAGTCGAGTAATTGACTGTCATCTACTGCTACGCTAACAGCCTCTCCCAGTTGCTTTAACAAAACCATCTTTACATTTCCTGATGTCGCCTTCTTATCTTTTTTCATCCGAAAAAGTAATTTTTCGGAGTCAATTTCTTTCGGTATTCTTGTTGGAAAATCAAATAATGTAAACCAAGATTCTATCTTCGAAGAAGACAAGTCACTTTCGAAAACATCTTCACTCAGTTTAAGAGCATAAATCATGCCGATGGCGACTGCATCTCCATGAGTAATTTTTCCATACCCAAGCTCCGCTTCAATCGCATGACCAAGAGTATGGCCAAAATTCAAGATAGCCCGCAATCCTTTCTCTTGTTCGTCCTCTTTTACGACCATCGCCTTAACCGAAACTCCATTACGAACAGCGTATTGGAGCTTTTCCCCTTTTAAATCTGATATTCCTTTTATTTCTTTTACTAACCATTCGTAAAAATTTTCATCCCAAATTAAGCCGTGTTTTATTACCTCTGCAAATCCTGAGCGAAGTTCATCAACAGGAAGGGTACTCATAAAAACAATGTCATATAGTACAGCGTTTGGCTGATGAAATGCACCAATTAAGTTTTTACCAAGTTGATGATTAATTGCTACCTTTCCTCCTACTGCACTATCATGAGCTAAAAGTGTAGTAGGGATTTGAATAAATGGTATCCCCCTCATGAATGTTGCAGCTACAAAACCCGCTAAATCACCTACAACTCCTCCGCCTAGTGCGAGTATAAGAGATGAACGGTCTAACCCTTTTGATAAAGCATAGGTTTGACACTCATAATAAACCTGAAATGATTTTGCACTTTCACCCGATGGAATAATAAAAGATAGTGGGTCGTTATACTCTTTCTCTAAATAATTCATGATATCGTCAAGATATAACCCTGCTACTGTTTCATCTGATATAACCAATATTTTAGAAACGGAATTACAAGTCTCATTAATTAATTTCGGTAGTTGGTCGATGATTCCACTTCCAATATACATTGGATACGTTTTTGATGTAGTCGTAATTGTCAAAACTTCCATTAGAATTCCCTCGAATACTCACGCATCTTAGCAACATTCTCACTGATAAAGTCAATACGATCTTGGCCAAATTGTTCTAGAATTGCATTTGCAAGCTCCCATGCTACAACCGCCTCGGCAACAACACTTGCCGCTGGAACTGCACAGCTATCAGATCTTTCAATACTTGCAGCAAATTCTTCTTTTGTTTCTATATCCACACTCTTTAATGGTTTATATAAAGTTGGTATTGGCTTCATGACACCACGTACCACAATTGGCATACCAGTTGTCATACCACCCTCAAAACCACCTAGATTATTAGTTCGTCTACTATACCCTTTTTCCTTATCCCAAATAATTTCATCATGAACCCTACTTCCAGGGATTCTTGCAGCTTCAAATCCAATACCAAATTCAACACCTTTGAAGGCATTAATACTCATAATAGCTGCAGCAACTTTAGCGTCAAGTTTTCGATCATAATGAACGTAACTTCCTACGCCAGCAGGCATGCCTTCTACTATCACTTCAACGATACCACCAATTGAGTCTCCATTTTCTTTTGCTTGGTCGATAGCCTTCATCATTTCCAATCCAGCTTCGTCATCAAGGCATCGTACAGGTGATTCTTCTGTTTTTCGTTTTACTTCTTCTAAATTTGAATATGTACTATTAGTTGCACGAACTCCACCAATTTCGAGCACGTGACCTGCAACATGTATATCAAGCGCAGCAAGAAGTTTCTTTGCAACAGCACCAGCAGCAACTCTAACAGTTGTTTCTCTTGCTGAAGATCTCTCTAGGACATTTCGCATGTCGCGATGACCATATTTTATGGCGCCATTCAAATCAGCATGACCTGGACGTGGGCGGGTAATCTTACGTTTAATTTCATCCTCTTCCTCATCTGAAATAGGTTCAATCCCCATAATTTTAGTCCAATGCTTCCAATCATTATTTTCAACAACCAATGCTATTGGGGAGCCTAACGTTTTCCCATGTCTTACACCACTGGCTATTTGTACCTGATCTTTTTCAATTTGCATTCTTCTTCCGCGACCATGTCCCTTTTGGCGTCTTCCTAGTTCAAAGTCTATGTCTTCTTTTGTTAAAGGTAGGCCAGCAGGAACGCCTTCAATAATAGTTGTTAGCTGCGGACCGTGAGATTCTCCAGCAGTTAAGTATCTCATTCTCTTTACCCCCTTTTAGCTCTTTAAAGCGATTATGTACCAATATATCACAATCTTTAAGGTTCAGTAACATATTTTTAAAAATTTCTATTAATTATAGTATATGTATTTTTGGTTTGTAAATTTTACTTGGGTAGTAATAATTTACTTTTTGTTAGAAAAAAAGAACTCACCAAGGATGAATTCTTTTTATGTAAAAATATTGGCTTTTATCAAAAATATTATTGTTAATGGCCTTTTATCTTTAAAGAGTTAGCCTACAAAGGTTGGTGATTTCCGCTCCTGGGACTCGCTTTCCGCGGGAGGACCGTGTGCCTCCTCACTGAAATGCTGAAGCGGCTCGACCAGAAACGAGGAAATTGGCCGCCAATAACGCCACGTCCTGTGGCTTTGGCGGCACTAGCACATCCTGTGCGTCGGAGACTCCGACAAAAGAGGCTGGTTTTGCCTCTGGCGGAGGAGTTGAAATTTCTCGAGTTTCTAGCCGCTGAAGCTAGACAAGTCGCATGCTCCTGCGGGGTCTCACCTGACTTGCACAGGATGTGCTGACGTCTACGTTGGCCACAGGACGTGGCCGTCGTTAGTAGACGTTCCTTTTGACTTTCCCACAGGACTTTGAGAGGCTCCTTTGAATTCACCCACGCACGAAGAAAATGCAAAGCATTTTCGAGGAGTCTCGTGCCATGAGCTCCAATCACCCTGTGAAACATTATTAACTAACTTAATATTCCCTCTTAGATATTAAAAAGCAATAAAGTTTTGCGGTGTTATTTATTTCATAATGCTGCCATCTAGCAATTAATTAGAAACTATTTCTTCCGATAAAAAAAGGTGTCTTCAGACTCAAGTCCATAGGTTCCGGGATTAAAGATTTGCTCAGTACTCCCTACAAAAAAGATACCATTTTTATTTAGTGCATTACTAAATTTAGTATATACGAGATTTTTAGCATCCTCAGTAAAGTAAATTAATACATTTCGGCACACAATTAAATCAAAGTTTGCTCCAAACGGATCGGCTAGCAGGTTATGCTTTTTAAAAGTTACGGCTTTTTTTATTTCATCATTCACTTTAAAAAATGTTCCCTCTTGAGTAAAGAACTTCCGTTTCATTTCAGGAGGTACTTCTTGTAATGATCGTTCCGGGTATATACCAGTTTTTGCTCTAGCTAATATGTTATCATCAATATCAGTGGCTAATACAGTTAGTTTATGTAATGGCACATATTTAGATAAAATCATTGCCAAAGTATAGGGCTCCTCACCTGCAGAACAGGCTGCACTCCACACTTTAATCGATTTATTTTCTTGAAGAATATTAGGTAAAATTTTATTTTCCAGTACTTCCCACCGTTTTGCATTTCGATAAAATTCAGATACATTAATTGTCATTCTATCTAAAAATTCGTTTAGCAGTTCTGGGCTGCTATCAATTGCTTTAAAATACTCTATAAAACTACGGAATCCTTTTTTTTCATACAAAGACGTTAACCTTCTCATCATTTGAGCTTCTTTATATAGCGCTAAATCTATTCCGTTTTTTTTCTTTATTTGTAATATAAACTTTTGATAATCTGAGTCCATCATTATCTCCTCTGTCAATCATACGTTTAGTGGTTCGTTAGAGATACAACTAAAAAAATCTGTTCTTAGAAGTTTGCTAACTTTAGAAAAAACCAGCTCATTAGAGAGCTGGCCAAAAAAATTAGTAAATCCAGTTATTAATTAACTTATCATACGCAACAACTTCTTCAGAGTTGAAGAATAGTGAAACTTCACGTTCTGCGCTTTCAGGAGAATCTGAACCGTGGATTACATTTTTTCCTACAGTTAATCCAAAGTCACCACGGATTGTTCCCGGTGCAGCATCTTTAGGGTTTGTAGAACCCATCATTTGACGAGCAGTTGAAATTACATTTTCACCTTGCCAAACCATTGCAAACACAGGACCTGAAGTAATGAAGTCTACAAGTTCTCCGAAGAATGGTCTCTCTTTATGCTCACCATAGTGCTCCTCTGCAAGTTCACGAGGAATTGACATTAATTTTGCACCCACTAATTGAAAGCCCTTTCTTTCAAAACGTGATACAACTTCCCCTATTAATTGGCGTTGCACACCGTCAGGCTTGACCATTAAAAATGTTTTTTCCATAAAACTCTCCACCCCACTAAGTATGTATGATGGTTGATTTTTGACCAACCAATCAAAATAGTAACACTATTTTGATTGGTTATCAACTTACCAATTAATTATTTTCTTAATATTTTCTTTTGCCTATATATTTAGCAACATTATGGAGTGTATTACGTGCTCGATTTGGAGGTATATCTTCTAATACCTTGTATGCTTTAGCTAAGTAACAATTACTTAACATTTCTGCCCTTTTAATGGCATCTGATTCCTTAATAGAAGTAATAATAGACTTCATTTCTTCAGGGTCAGTGTTTTCAGATATTTGAATAATTTTTTCTTTTAATTCAGGCTTTTCCATTGCGTATAGAACGGGAAGTGTAATGTTACCTTGAAGCAAATCACTACCTGCTGGTTTACCCAACTGTTCTTCTGTTCCAGTAAAGTCTAGAATATCATCAGTTATTTGGAATGCCATTCCAACATAATATCCAAATAAAAAGAGATTTTTATGGACTTTTTCGGGAACATCCGCTGCAATTGCACCTAATTGGCAGCTAACAGCAATAAGTAAGGCAGTTTTACGTTTAATCCTTCTTAAGTACGTACGCAAATTTTGGTCAAACCGATACTTATCCTGAATCTGCTCTATTTCTCCTAAACAAACTTCAACAATAGTGTTAGATAAAATTTGATGCAGCAAAGGATCCCTTAGCTTTGTAATAATTTCAAGTGAACTACCTAAGATATAATCCCCAGCGTACATTGCAATCTTATTATCCCATTTTGCTTTTATTGTCGGTCTACCACGTCTTAAATCAGCATCATCAATTACATCATCATGAACAAGTGAAGCAGTATGAATAAGTTCTAAGGCCACTGCAACATTTTTGATAACGTGTATATCATAGTTCCCAAACTTTCCACCTAAAAGAACAAAAACGGGACGTAAACGTTTTCCACCTGACTGCAATAAATGAAGTCCAGCTTGCTTTAATACCGGATGATCACCTTGGATTGTAGTTTCTAGTTCTTTCTCTATTAATGCTAAATCTGTATTCAAATACGAATACATCATTGATAATTTCATTGATTTCACCTAATTTAACTAATTATGTCATGAAGGACTACTTTTTATATCCAAGGTGCATTGCAGCAACACCAAATGTATAAGGTTTGACTTGAATATTTGTAAAACCGGCTTCTTCGAACATAAGTGCTAATTCTTTCATACCTGGAAAATCTCTTGCTGATTCCTGTAACCAGGAATACTCTTCATAACTTTTGGCAAACAGCTTTCCAAATACAGGCATGATAAAACGGAAATAGAAGTAGTATAATTGTTTAAAACCAATCATTGTCGGTTGGGATGTCTCTAAACAGACAACTTTACCTCCAGGTTTTACAACTCGATACATTTCTTTAAGCACCTGCATGTAATCTGGTACATTTCTAAGACCAAACCCAATTGTTACATAATCAAATGAATTATCCTCAAAAGGTAAATCCATCGCATTGCCATGAACTAATGTAACTTGGTCAAGTTTTAAGCTTGAAACCTTTTCCTGCCCTATTTTCAGCATATTCTTGCTAAAATCAAGCCCAACAACTTTCCCCGTAGGTCCTACTGCGTCAGCTAAAGCTATCGTCCAATCTGCAGTACCACAACAAAGGTCTAAAGCAGCAGAGCCCGGTTTTACAGACATTTTTTTCATCGTATCTTTTCGCCAAGCTTTATGTTGTTGAAAGCTAATAACAGAATTCATTTTATCATAGTTTTTATAAATTTTTTCAAATACGTGGTGTACACGTTGTTCTTTCGATTGCTGCATGATTACCCTTCTTCCACAATCTTATTCATAGTGATACTAGAACTTGCCCGTAGAATTTCCGTCATCCTAGTTTTTAGTAATTCGTTAATCTTTACGTTGGAATTCACTACTTTCTCGACTCTACAAATAACATTATCAAGTTGGCGTTCGAATTCTCGAATTAGTATTTCTTCTTGTTCCTCACTCATGTTCACTTGCATAAGGTGAACTTCTTGTTTAGGAAATAAGATATTAATAAGTGATTCAAAAAGAATAGAAGTTCCAGACCGTAGAAAGAGTTCTCTTTCATGTACTAGTCTTTTCAATAGTAAGAATGCACTTGAGATCTCAAACCACTTTTTCATTTCGTATTTTTCAACTATTTTACGAATAATTGCAGTCTCTATGTTTTCTATACAGGAAAATAACTTGTTAACTTGCTCATTATCCTTTTGGTACAAATATATTTTTGATTCATTAACCTCTTTTATACCTTCTGCCAAAGTACGAATCAACTCTATATCCCTTGTCTGAGCTAAAAAATAATAATATAAGCCGCTAAAGTAATCTCCAGCTAATACTTTTAATTGTTGATTTCGCAAGTATTCACCTGATTTATTTTGATTGGGGACGGTTTCATGGGTTTCTAAAGCTTGATGGACAAGCATTGTTGTTACTATATAATTTTCTAGCTGTTCTTTAGGTAATTTTAAATCCTCGTATATCGAATATAACAGCAAGATTCTATCCTCATCTATATGCGGTGCATCAATATACTTTTCTAGATAGGAATGTTTTAACTTTCCCTCGATTAGTTCCTTTAGATCAGCAATAATGTTCTTGATGTCTTGCAAATCAATCACCCTTGTTTCCCCAATTTAAAGTTTATATCTCTATTGTTCTCTATCTTTACAATCAAATGCGCCCCGGTTTGTTTACACAGGACATTTCGATATTCGTGAAAAAAATCAAAACTTCCGACTTAGCTTTTATACTAACGTCTAAGTTAATACCTAGACCTGTATTAAGTTAAAAACAACGTTAATTATAACATACATCCTTTGGTTTTGCGCATTCAAAAATAAAAAGCAGGATTTACCTGCTTTTTATTTTCTTCCTTCAGATTTAATTTCTCCATGAGTCGTTTGGATAATTGCATTCCCTCGAACTTTAATTGCAGATGTATGCTCAGTAAATTGAGCGATCATTACTTCACCCTTATCCAGTTTTTCAGAATGATGAAAGCGCGTGTCAGAGCCTCTTGTTAAACCGATTACATTAACTCCATCTTCAACAGCTTTTATCACGATAAAATCTGAGTTGGCGTTACTACTCATTTTTATTCACTCCTATGTATAACCTATATAAGGAATTTTTCCAGTTAAGTTAAAGTCTAACAAAAACTATCCTATTTCTACTATCTCCTACTTTAACATCCATGTCAATTTTTTATTAGGGAGAGTACTTCACTCCGTGCAGCAGGATCATTTTGCAGTACACCTCTTACAGCAGAAGTAACTGTCTTCGCACCTGGTTTCTTTACTCCCCTCATTGTCATACACATATGCTCAGCTTCAATAACAACCATCACACCATGAGGATCTAGTGTTTCAACAATTGTATTTGCAATCGTTGAAGTAATTCTTTCCTGTAATTGTGGCCTTTTTGCTACTGCTTCAACCGCACGCGCAAGTTTACTTAACCCGGTTACTTTTCCGCCCCGGGGTATGTAAGCAACATGAGCATGCCCATAAAACGGTACAAGATGATGCTCGCACATTGAGAAAAATGGTATATCCTTAACCAACACTAATTCTTCATGCTCTTCTCCGAAGATCGTTTGAAAGTATTCTTTAGGATCGTCTTTTAAACCCGAAAATACTTCTCCATACATCTTTGCTACTCGCTTCGGTGTATCTAGCAAACCCTCACGATTAGGATCTTCTCCGATTGCTTCTAAAATCATTTTTACAGCTTGTTCAATTTTTTCAAAGTTAATGGAAGTCATGATTTGCCCCCTAATTTCCAGCTTGATCATTTTATGTTACGTTAATAGCCTTTTCTATTTTAATCAATTTATAGATTATATAACTTATATGAATGAATATGTGGAAAACACAATTTGACATCTCTAATAATGTATAAAGGTGAGTACAAAAAAAGAGCCGTAATATACGACCCCTTTTTGTTATACCTCACATAACAAACGTATGTAAAATTATTTTACTGCATCTTTAAGAGCTTTACCTGGTTTAAATGCAGGAACCTTGCTAGCAGCAATTTCAATTTCTTCACCTGTTTGTGGGTTACGTCCTTTACGAGCAGCACGTTCACGTACTTCGAAGTTACCAAAACCGATTAACTGAACTTTGTCTCCACCTTTAAGTGCTTCAAGAATTGAATCAAAAACTGCATCAACAGCTTTTGTTGCATCTTTCTTTGAAAGTTCAGCGCTCTCAGATACAGCATTTACTAATTCTGTTTTGTTCATGACATTCACCTCCTCCCAAAAAGAATATTACAAATCATATAAGAATGAGTTTTTAAAAGATTTTACTTTTAACAAGCTGCTTCTATGTTAACTAACTGCTAACATGCCTTATAATAAACGATATTTAGACAAAATTCAATATATTTCAACAGAAATCTTACCTATTTAGGAATAATTGTCCATAAAACCAACATTTTTCTTGTAAAAGCTTATCACAACTGACATCTGCATAGCAAGCACCCGGTATCATAGGCTTTTTTTGTGAAAGTCTATAAGGTGAAATCTGAAGGCACGACCCTTGGAATGCGGGGAAACTTATAGTCTACTCCTAAAAGCGCAAGCGCCCTGGGTGAACTGAACTAGCTGCTTGCACTGGAAATCCTAATCACAAGTTAGCCATATCGTATAATTCATTCTAAGGAGCAACAAAAAAAGACTCCTCATGAGGAGTCTCCATCCTATAATATGATAGCAATTAATCCACCAGAACCCTCGTTAATGATTCTTTCAAGTGTTTCCTTAAGCTTGTAGCGAGCATTTTCAGGCATTAATGACAACTTAGCCTGAATTCCTTCACGTACAATTGAGCTTAGAGATCTACCAAAGATATCAGAATTCCAAATTGATAGTGGATCATCTTCAAAATCTTGCATCAAGTAGCGAACTAGTTCTTCACTTTGTTTCTCAGTACCGATAATCGGTGCGAACTCAGACTCCACATCTACCTTTATCATGTGGATAGAAGGAGCTACAGCCTTTAAACGAACACCGAATCTAGATCCTTGGCGAATGATTTCTGGCTCATCAAGGCTCATATCTGATAATGCAGGTGCCGCGATACCGTAACCAGTCTGTTTAACCATTTTTAACGCATCTGCTACTTGATCGTATTCAGCTTTTGCATAAGCAAAATCTTGCATTAGTTGTAAAAGATGATCTTTGCCTCGAATTTCCACCCCAACAACTTCTTTTAGAATCTGGTCATAAAGATCATCTGGAGCATATAAATCGATTTCTGCTACTCCTTGACCCATTTCGATTCCAGCCAAGCTTGCTTGGTCGATAAAGTCATATTCACTGAACTGTCCAACGACACGGTCTACATCACGTAAACGTTTAATATCTTGAACAGTGTCTTTTACTGCATCCTGATAGCTTTCTCTTAACCAATGGTCTTCTCTTAATACCATTACCCAGCTTGGTAGATTCACATTTACTTCTAATACCGGGAACTCATAAAGCGCTTCACGAAGGACATTGTATACATCTCCATCGCGCATGCTTTCTACGCTCATCGCTAACACAGGTATATCATATTTCTCATTTAACTTTTGACGCAACGCTTCAGTTTCCGGGTGATGAGGATGAACTGTATTGATAACCATGATAAATGGTTTTCCAACCTCTTTAAGTTCTTCTATGACTCTCTCTTCTGCTTCAATATAATCGCTGCGAGGTATTTCCCCAATTGATCCATCAGTTGTTACAACTACACCGATAGTAGAGTGCTCTTGAATTACTTTTCTAGTACCAATTTCAGCTGCTTCATGAAATGGTATTGGCTCCTCATACCATGGAGTATTAATCATACGAGGCCCATTTTCATCTTCATACCCTTTTGCGCCAGGTACTGTGTACCCCACACAATCAACTAATCGAATGTTTACATCTAGACCTTCCTCCACATGTACAGAGACAGCTTGATTCGGTACAAATTTTGGCTCAGTCGTCATTATTGTTCTACCTGCAGCACTTTGAGGTAATTCGTCTTGTGCCCGTGCTTTATCAGCTTCATTACCAATATTCGGTAATACTACTAACTCCATGAATTTTTTTATGAAAGTAGATTTGCCTGTTCTAACTGCACCAACGACCCCTAAATAAATATCGCCACCAGTGCGCTCAGCGATATCTTTGAAAATATCTACCTTTTCCAAGTGATCCCCTCCTGATTTTAGAGTTCTTGGGATAATTTTATCCGTTTTACTTCATATTCTAGGACATTATATTTGTATGACGTTGTCCTAAATAATTATGACTACTTCTAGAAAAAAATTCCCCCCAGAATAATATGTAACCCTAGAGCGTGTTCAGAAAATGGAGATAGTAGAGTGTATGCTGAAGTTTGATACAACTGTTTCTTCCCTAGTTGACTGAACTCTAGTACGGCCCTAACTGGTTTACAACAATCTGGCCGTTATATCCCTTCACTTTTGAACAACAACTTACAGAATAAAAAACCCTTCTTTTAGAGTTTATTCCTAAAAGAAGGGTTCATGACTTATTTATTTAAAAAAATTGGTTCCTTTTTATTATCTATTGTATATGGCAGTGAATTTGTCGGGACAAACATAGAATTTTCTACTAAAATATTACGAATATCGTCACCCATATTATATGTATTCGTATATTTAGATAAGTAGTCATATAAATCCATTCTGTAATCTACAAAAATCTCATTTGTATTTGAAATAACCAACGGAAGATTGTTTCCTGTAAATGGGCTAACAACATACTGTTCTTCTTTCAACCCTAGTTTACTATAATCTAATGTAAAAACATCTGTGTTAATTTGGTCCTTGAAAGGTGGATACCCATTTGAAGAACGATACATTTCAACTCGTAATGTTAATTCACTTATCTTCTCTGAAATTCGTAAATCTAAAAGTTTAACAGTCGGATTTGTTTCGACATCAACTAATACGTAAATAAAGACTCCTCCACTTTCGTATGCATTACCAGGTGGTTCAGCTAAGTACCGAGGGGTAATTTTGTTGAAGTCGATTGGGTATTTCTGATAGATAGGAGTTTCCATATCTCTATTTTTAATTGGTAATAACCCATTATTATCCTGTTTATATTGATTTATAGCAGATTGTACAGATGCTATCTGGTCCTGATATGGCACTTGATTTTGCTTTAACTGATCATTTGGATATAAACACCCAGAAAGCATCAATGTAGACAGAAAAAGCACAAAAATCTGTAGTTTGTGTTTCATATGTAATTTACCATCCTTAAAATTTCTGTTATTCACTAACAGGTCCACTGAAAACAACTAAGAATATGATAATACCTGCTAAAATCATAAAAATATATGCAAATGTTGCAACAATACCTTTTAAGAAGCCCTTGAGCTTATATCTACTTAAATATATAAAAATTACAGCGAAAAACATAAACGCAATCCCAGCAAATGATATCCACATTTTAAGCAATCCTGGTGTCACTATACTCACTCCCTTGTCCAACACTTATCGACAAATATTATAACACACTAAGGTGAAACTTCAATTAGTGTGATTATTATAACAACATAAGAAAAGCGCAAGCGCCTTGGAAAAAGGAACATCGACTAAAATCCGCCACGTCCTGTGCCAACGTCGGCACTAGCACATCCTGTGCGTCGGAACCCTGACTTGTCCAGCTTCAGCGGCTAGAAACTCGAGAAATTTCAACTCCTCCGTCAGAGGCAAAAGACGCCTCTTTTGTCGGAGTCTCCAATTTTCTCGTTTCTGACCAAGCCGCTTCAGCATTTCAGTGAGGAGGCTCGAAAAAAAGCAAAGCTTTTTTCCTGCGAGGATAATCCTCACGAAGCATTCCTTAGTGTTGACGCCGCAGGAGGGGTGAAGCGACCTCTCGCTGCTTAAAAGCAAAGCTTTTGCGCAAGATACTCGAAGAAGCTTATTCTGGTAGGAAAACTGGCTAGGCGCTGGAGCAAGACACTGAAAACTCGGTTGAAAATTTTATACTTTATTATCATTTAAAAAAAACTGAAGTAAAGAGGGGCACCTTTACTTCAGCACGATGTAACAACTAAATATAACCTGTACCCGTTCGTTCAACTCACAGTGTACTACGATGCATTTTATGCGAAATATACAACAAATGTATCGTCTAATGCCTAGTTTTCAAAAGAATCTCGGCATAATAAAGCCTTCTTTACCATCCATTTTTCGGGTTTCGTCTTGTGAATGTGGTTTACCTTTTAACAGACTGTGCACTTCCATTCACAAGATTACAAGAATATGAGTTTTACCCTAATTTTTTAACTTTGAATCTTCAAAGTACATTTCTTTGAATTAGCTTATTTAGAGTATAACTACATTTTTCCTTTAGTATGTTATGCTGATTAGATTTGGTCGGTGAAGTATGAAACGGAAAATATATTTTGGGATTTCAAGAGCACAGAAGAAATCAAAGGAATCCTATAAAAAATACGACTTATAAGCATGAAGGCAGTAGTCTGCGCATAAGTTAAAAGTCTTAAAGGAGAAAGAAAGAAACCAGTACAAAAACTCTCACTGGTTTCTTTATACAAATTATTGTCCTTTTTCTTCCAAGAAGTTAAACAAATCAGCCATTTCGTTTGTTCTTCCTCTTGTCATTAGATTATCAACTGCTTCTTTAGGAGATTGGTTATTAAATAAAACATCATACAAGGCAAATGTAATTGGCATTGTTACATCCATTTTTTTTGCAAGTTGATAAGCAGCCTTTGTTGTTCGTACGCCTTCAACCACCATACCCATATTGGCAAGCACTTCTTCAAGGCTTTGCCCTTTACCAAGCATATTACCTGCCCGCCAATTTCTAGAATGTACACTTGTACAAGTTACGATCAGGTCACCGATGCCAGTCAATCCTGAAAATGTTAATGGATTTGCACCCATTTTACTTCCTAATCGAGCAATCTCTGCTAATCCTCTTGTAATTAATGCCGCCTTGGCGTTATCTCCATATCCAAGACCATCAGTAATACCGGCTGCAAGAGCAATAATATTCTTTAATGCACCACCGATTTCTACGCCTATTACATCAGGATTTGTATATACTCGAAAATGCTGATTTATGAATAGGTCCTGTACATATTCTGCCGTTTTCATATTCTTCGAAGATACTGTAACAGTTGTTGGATGTCTGAGAACTACTTCTTCAGCATGACTTGGACCCGAAAGAACAACGACATCATTTAATAAATCTGTTGGCATTTCATCTTCAATAATTTCTGAAATTCTTTTTAGTGTATCCGGCTCAATCCCTTTACTTACATGCACAACAGTCAAGGGAGTAGATGTGACAGTACAAATATTTTGTAGAACTTCTCTAATTGCTTTTGTAGGAACTGCTAAAATAATCGTATGTACATCGAGCAGTGCCTCTTTTAGATCGTGATAACCTATTATGGTTTTAGGAAGCTCAACAGACGGTACATATTTTGAATTCGTATGATGAGTATTGATTTCTTCAATTTGTTCCTTACGATGTCCCCATAATCTAACCTCATGGTCGTTGTCTGCTAAGACTAGAGCTAAAGCAGTTCCCCAACTACCAGCTCCAACTACAGTGATTCGCTCCATATGATTACCCCTTCTCTCTCTTATTTTCTTGCCCTTGCGATTAATTTTATCGGTGTACCTTCAAATCCAAAAGCATCTCTAATTCGATTCTCCAAGAAACGTTCATAAGAAAAATGCATAAGCTCTGGTTCATTAACAAAAACAACAAAAGTAGGTGGTTTAACGGCAACCTGTGTAACATAATAAATGCGTAAACGATTCCCTTTATCTGTAGGTGCTGGATTCATTGCAACTGCATCCATTACTACATCGTTCAATACATTTGTTTGAACCCTCATTGTATGATTTTCACTTGCTAAATTAATCATTGGTAAGAGAGTATGTGTCCGTTTTTTTGTTTTAGCAGATAAATACACAATCGGAGCATAATCTAAGAATTGAAAATTGTCCCGAATTTTTTCTTCAAATTCTTTCATTGTTTTCTCATCTTTTTCAATAGCATCCCATTTATTTACAACAATAACTACAGCTCTGCCCGCTTCATGCGCATATCCTGCAATTTTTTTATCCTGCTCAATAATTCCTTCTTCAGCATTGAGCACAACTAAAACCACATCAGATCTTTCAATCGCTTTTAAAGCACGTAAAACACTATACTTTTCTGTAGTTTCATATACCTTACCTTTTTTACGCATTCCTGCTGTATCAATGATGACATACTCCTTGCCATCCACCGTATATTTTGTATCGATTGCATCTCTAGTGGTACCTGCAATATCACTTACAATTACTCTTTCTTCACCTAAGAGGGCATTTACTAAAGATGATTTCCCAACATTAGGTCTACCAATTAATGAAAATTTGATTGTTTCTTCATCATATTCTTCACCTTTATGACTCGGAAAGTGGTTCACAACTTCATCTAAAAGGTCGCCAAGTCCAATACCGTGTGAACCTGAAATCGGAATTGGTTCACCAAATCCAAGTGCATAAAAGTCATAAATTGATTCTCTCATTTCAGGATTATCAACTTTATTAACAGCTAGTACAACTGGTTTTTTAGAACGATATAATATCTTAGCAACCTCTTCGTCCGCACTCGTAACTCCTTCGCGGCCACTTGTCATAAAAACAATAACATCTGCTTCATCAATTGCTATTTCAGCCTGATGTCTAATTTGGGCAAGGAACGGCTCGTCCCCTATATCAATTCCACCAGTATCAATAATATTAAACTCCTGGTTTAGCCACTCACCAGAACTATAAATTCGATCTCTCGTTACACCAGGAACATCCTCGACGATTGAGATTCTTTCTCCTACAACACGATTGAAAATTGTTGATTTACCAACATTTGGTCGTCCAACAATCGCAACAATTGGTTTTGCCACATTTTTTCTTCCCTTCTAAACTGTCTTATAACATATATCACATAAATATGTATGAAAAGCAACTTAAATAGAAATGCTTAGTGCGTATGTTTTGCAAGCTATGCAACCTAAATAGTAGATCATCAGACTTTAGCTTATATCTTTGCTTTAAACTACACTACACATAATTAAAATAGTTAAGATTACTAAATATATGTTCTTTAAAAAATAAACCCTTCTGATTTAAGAAGGATCTAGCTTATATATTCTATCAAAAATAGGTTAAAACAATCAATTTAATGTTTTACAATTACATATAATTCGTCAGAAAGTGCATGTGCAATACCATCCAAGATGGCTTCAAGATTTGCTGCTACATGCTCCATTTCCTCTTTTGTGGAGCAACTGAATACGGGTGTTCCTCCTGTTACCTTTGTAGAATTCGTTGTAATTGCAGCTAGAATTACTTTTTCCATAATCATTTCAATGGTCTTCCCTTCTGGTTCTCTTTCCTTTCAGTTGGCATTCTAATGGCATTTTCCAATGTAGGTACTTGACCAATAATCTCTATCGCCTTTTCCACATCTTTTTCCTGAGGTAATACAAATACCCCTACTCGTCCATCGTCTAAATCTCTTTTTGCCAGCGGAACTAAAGCTGGTGTACCAGAATCACGGTAAACTCCTAATGCATTGGATACATCATGTAAAATCGCCTGTCGCTGACCCAAATTTGCAATAGTTGACCGTGAATTAAAGTTTTTTGGCTTGAGGACAAAACCCATACCGTAATTTAACACTTCTTTTTGACGTGCTGGTAGACCGATATTCATAATATAAATATTATCCACATATAACCCTGGGCCATCAAAACGCGGTTTTATAAATTCAATATCTACAATATCCTTCAATCTACTTCCTGCCATAAGCTTTTTGGATATCAACAATGAAATAATACCTGCAGCAATCCCTGCCCACATATTTAAAGCCAAATAACTGAAAGTCGAAAAGAAGGATGTTAAGATGACCAAGTAATTTCTGCTTTCAAACGCTATTGCAATACCTTCTATGTATGTTTTCCCCCTAGGTACAAGCTCATAACTATCTAGTTCTGTGAGGGTATTTCTCTCCATATTTCTAACTTCACGGAATTGTGATGCAGCAATCGTTAGAAACGTAATTGCTGTAAAGTCCTGTTCCATAATTGCTGGTACTGCAACTGTACCCAGACCTGCTGCAATAAAACCTAACGCAACATGGATAATTTTCCCGTGTAAATATGTAGGGTATTGTCGATAATCTGTACGAAGCATATATAATCTTACGATTACACCAAAAATGACACCGAATAAAATTGGATAAGTATATTCATTCATGCTAGCCGTGTTTCTCCTTCGTGTTTTTTTGGAACAATACATCAAAGTGGTTAAATAGGAGTTCTAAGGATGACCAAACGAAGATAAATCCTCCGCTAATTGAAATAACATCTAAGAATTTAAAGGAACCTATATCATAAGGAATATTTACGTTACTGACTATTATCGCATATAAAATATCTCCTTGAATGGCACCAATTAACAATGCTACTAAACGAAACTGAAATTCCTTTACTAGCATAATGGTTACGTAAATTAAAGCTGCTGCAAGCATGAAATTCCGATTAAAAAAGAGCCAGACAGGATCATACAATTCGAACAATTGAAAACTACTATACGCCAACGAAATGGTTAAAATACAAATAAGAAGATATAATTTCTGTTTGCTTGTTCTTTTCGCAATTTTAGTGAAACAATAAAGTAAAACGATAAAGATACCTATATTGATTCGAACACTTCCTATTACAAAAAAGTAGGGTGATACAATTATTAAAAGTAAAAAGCACCCAGATAATATCAGTCTTTCTCTATTCTTTTTCATAAAGAACGTACTACAAACCCATGCCATCCAACAAATCCAATAAAAAACAGACCCATCCATGCCTCCACCTCCTACTATTCCCATTATGGGTAGAATTTATTAAATTTAATCCAAGGATACTAATTTGCATATGAAATTCTTATATAGAGACAATAGAAAAAAAGGAGGTTTTACATATGGGAAAGGACAGGCAAACAAAAAAGCATAAAGAAGCTAAATTAACCGAATCTGATCGTGATCAATCACTGGATTACCCAGGAGCAACGCGATTAGATACTCCAGATGAGGCACGCGAAATAAATAAAATGAATCCAAGAACATAAAGTTGGAATACGAAAAGCGCAAGCGCCTTGGAAAAAGGAACATCGACTAAAATCCGCCACGTCCTGTGACGAACGTCGATGTCAGCACATCCTCGAAAATGCTGTGCATTTTCTTCGTGCGATGTCTATGCTGCCGTAGCCTTCCTTGTCCTGTGCAAGTCCGACAAGCGCTGACCGGCTATTGTCGCCACGTCCTGTGGCAACGCCGGCACTAGCACTTCCTGTGCGTCGGAACCCTGACGAGGAGGCTCTAAAAATTTCTAAAGCAATTTTTCTGCAAATCATACACTCACGAGGCATTCCTTAGTGTTGCCGCCGCAGGAGGCGTGAAGCGACCTCGAGGGTTTAGGCGCTGGAGCTAGACACTGAAATTGGGTATAATCATTTATACTTTCTTATCTTGTAAAAAAAAGCCCTCACAATGTGAGAGCTTTTTTGATAAATTATTTTAGTTTTTTCAGTTGTTCGCCAATCATCTCTCCAAGCTGAAAGCCAGAAGATTCTTCTTGCTGTTGATATTGACTATAGTCCTCTTCTACACTTTCTTCTAAATCCTTAATACTTAAGGAAATACGTTGTTCATTTTCATTAATTTCAAGGACTTTTACACTTACTTCTTGACCTTCTTTTAATACTTCATGAGGAGTTCCTATGTGCTTGTTTGAAATTTGAGAAATATGTACTAGACCTTCTACACCAGGTAAGATTTCTACAAATGCACCGAAGGAAACAAGTCTTCTAACCTTCCCTTCAACTACATCACCAACAGAAATCTTTTCTGAAACACTAGCCCAAGGTCCTGGTAATGTTTCTTTTACAGATAAAGAAATTCTCTCATTATCACGGTCTACAGAAAGTACCTTCACCTTTATAGACTGTCCTTCTTGTACTACATCAGAAGGTTTTGAAACATGTTCATGTGAAAGTTGAGAAATATGTACTAGTCCATCAATTCCACCGATATCAACAAATGCTCCAAAGTTAGTTAGACGTTGTACTGTTCCTTCAATTACAGCTCCAACCTTTAAGGAATCAAGAACCTGCTGTTTTTGACTTTTTTGCTCTTCCTCAACAACAGCACGATGAGATAAAATAACTCTGTTCTTCTCTCGGTCAAGTTCAACAACTTTAACCGTTAATGTTCTATTCATATAATCGGAGAAATCTTCTACATAGTAATTCTCTACTAGAGATGCTGGTATGAAACCACGTACACCTAAATCAACAACTAAACCACCTTTAACAACATCTTTAACAACAGCTTCGAATACTTCACCAGTTTGATATCTGTTCACTAAATCTTCCCAGGCATTCTTAGCTAATACAGTTCTTTTAGAAAGAATTAACGCATCTTCCTCGACTTTTATAACTGATAGTTCAAGCTCTTCTCCAACTGTTACAACATCACTTGCTTGCTCAACATGGAGGCTAGAAAGTTCGCTTATTGGGATAATTCCGTCTAATTTGCTTTCAGCAACTTCAACATAAACTTGTTTGTCTTCCACTTTTGTAACTTTTCCAGTGATAACATCACCTACATTTAATTCTTTTACCTCTACCTGATTCATATCCTCTGTCATTCCAAATACCTCCCTAAACCCATTTATTGCATTTTTATGTATGTATCTTGGTTCCCTTCAAACGTACAAGTAAGCCACCTATTATAAGATATAAACTTTACATCTCGTAACATGTCAAAGGGATAAACGGCAAAAAACCGCTTTAATCTATACACTTAATAGATATGTACCTTGATACAATTATAAGTAGAAATACACGATTTACGAAATGAATTGCAAACCGGTTTCTTTTATACTTCTATCATCTTACAAAGTCGAAAATTTTAAAGTATAAAAATATTCTTTTAATTAACTTCTAATAAATATCACTTTTTGTCAAGTAGAAACTCTTAATCTACTTATTTTTTTCGATAAGAGCTCTAATCGACTCCATTATTTTTTCCGTCGCTTCATCTGCTGATGCTTTTTCTTTTCGAAGTGATTCCATTTCTACAGGCTCTCCGTATACAACCTTCACCTTTTTGAACATTTTGTAAGGACCAATAATGGCACACGGAACGACTACACAATCAGATCGTAAAGCAAAAAAACCTACACCTGACAAGCCCTTTCCAAGTTTACCGTCCTTACTTCTTGTCCCTTCAGGAAAGATACCTAAGACCTGGCCATCTTTTAATATACTTAATGCCTTTCTTAATGCTTCACGATCACTCATTCCACGTTTAACGGGAAATGCATTAATTTTAGGTAAAATTTTCCCCAAAACCGGCACATTGAATATCTCAGCCTTCGCCATAAAATGTATTGGCCTAGGTGAGGTAACCCCGACTATTGGCGGGTCCAGATTATCAATGTGATTTGAACAAATAAGTACCCCGCCATCCTTCGGTATATGATGAGTTCCGGTAATCTCTAAAGGGTATAATGGTTTTAAAATAGTTGCAACCAGTCCTCTTGCAAAGGAGTATAAGTTCATATCAATCAATCCTTTCCTTTACAATATCCATAATACGCTCAACAACTTCTTCAATACTTAGAGAAGTTGTATCAATTTCAATTGCGTCTTCTGCTTTACGTAATGGGGCAACTTCTCTTTCAGAATCTAATTTGTCACGAGCTGCAATCTCTTCTTTTAATTTTTCAAGATTAGATTCATAGCCCTTTGCTATATTTTCGTCATGCCTACGATGTGCTCTTTCTTCTACAGAAGCAAGTAAGAAAATTTTCACTTCAGCATTTGGTAATACATGTGTTCCTATGTCTCTACCATCCATAACAACTCCACCTTGTTTTGCAAAGCTTTGTTGGCGTTTTACCATTTCTTCGCGTACTTTTTTATGCCTGGCAACAAAAGAAACAGAATTAGTCACATTATGTTCACGAATAGCTCCTGTCACTTCTTGTCCATCTATCAAAACAAGTTGGCCATTTTCAGTTGGCTTCAACTCTATAATTGAGTTATGTAAGGCGTCAAAAAGTACTTCTTCATTTTCTAAGTCTAATGATTGTTGAATCGCTTTAAATGTGAGTGCTCTATACATTGCACCTGTATCAATATAGATATATGAGAGCTTTTCGGCGATTATTTTTGCGACAGTACTCTTACCCGCTGCCGCCGGCCCATCAATTGCGATTGAAATTCTGTTATTCATTTTTTATGTAATCCTCCTATGTATGGTAACTTATTTTATCGGTTATAGTTCAATATTTTCGAACCTGGCTATTAAAACACAAATAATTGATATGCAAAAGGAATAGCTATATAGTCACAAGTAATTCGGGACTTCTACTATCGAAAAAAGCAGGGAATCCCTGCAATTATTTTAATTGTTATTGTGAAATGTTTCAATTGTTTTAGTTTGTTCCGATTTGTCGACTCCCTCATATTCAACCATTCTAGTTATATAAGGAGTTAAGGGGCTATAAAGAAGAATTGCCTGTGAAATAAGTAGAAAAATCAATTGAATAATAGCTAGTTTTATTAAGATTCGCTCAATATTTTTCATTAACATACCACAACCTACACGCATTTTTACTATTAGTATGTATGAATTCTATCTATTTTATTCTCAGGATTTAATTCCTTTTCTCTTTAAAAGTAGCTGTCTTTCAAAACAAAATTTAATTAACTGTTGGCGATCGTTCTCTGTCACATCTAAAAATTGAATTGATGCTTTATTTCTCTCACCATTTTTTCCTTCAACAATTCGAATAACATGACTAGTAAATGTCATGAATAGATTCTCATCTGAGAGTGTGGGGAGAACAAATACCGTTTTTATATCCTTCCTAGGCTCAATTATTTTTCCGTTTGGAAGAATAATTGAAGCACCGCCAGCACTAATATCATGAGTTATTGTGACAAATGGACTAAATTCTCCATTTAAGCTATGTAAAGCAACATCCACCGGTGTTTCAACCCTTACAAATTGTCTTCGTTGGATACGAAACAGATTTTCATCATTTGGATAGTCGAGAACAATCATCGGAATATCTTGTTTAACTCTACCCAGAACTGAAGTATCAAAGAAATAAATTGACGTGCTATCACCTAGAAAAAAAGCCCTCAATTGGGTACCGTTTATTAAAAAAACAGTCTTCCCTGTTTTTTCATTTACTGGATAGTCAATGTATAGTTTATTATCAATTTTCTCAACAAGTCTACATCTATATTTTTCACCATCTGGATTTATTAGGGTTTCTAGGTTGATTGTGTCTCCAATCTTTAGCAAGTTATATCACTCTTTCTGCACGTAAAACTTTGTTTAAAATATGGACCATAATACAATTAAATCACGAAAGCACAAAAAAAGGAAAGCAATTTTCGCTTTCCTTACATTCCATTGTAAACTGGTTCTGCATTCTTTAGTTTTTCAACTTTTTCTTCGAATCCATTTTCAGCATTAATAAAAATTCTATACGTATCATTATTAATTGTTCCCAAAAATTCATAGCACAGTACGTCTTCGTTTAGTTCGTTAGTAATGATTGCTAAACGGTCTTCCATAATTTCAAGATTAGAATTCATCTTTTTTCGTGCTTCTTCTTTAGAAATTTTTGGTTTTGGAATTTCTCGTTCTTTGTGAGCCATTAAATAATCTCTAGCTGTAAAGCCAATGATATTGCCATCATCAAGTGCTACCTTCATTTTAATTGAATCAGGATATATTCTAACTCCTCCTACTGATGAAACGAAGTTAAAAACGCCAATATTGTCATATTGTGCACTCTCAAACAATTCTTGGTTCTCAAAATTATTTTGCTTCAAGAATTTTTGAGCATTATTGTATGCATCATTTAGGCTTATTTTACTTTTATCAACTTCTCGATTTCTAATAACCCAAATTGGGAATCCACCCTTTTTGGTAATGTCCATATAAATATCTGTTTTTGCTTTAGGGTCATTTATTTCAAGGCTGTAAAATCCGTTACTAGAGCCTTCTCCATTTTCAGCTACTTTTATTTCGAGGTCGCCTTTTAGACCAAGAAATTTCTTAGCAATTTCTTTTGCCTTCTCTTCATTGATCGTTTCACCTTCAAGATTTGTAAATTCTCCATCGTTCTTTTTAGTGCTTGTTAATGTTGCACCAAATTCTGTTTCTGAATAAGCAGCGACATTTTTTTCTACTGTTTTTAGACCATCAATAATTGTGTTATCTGCTTGCTTTTCACCTGAAGAGAGCGCTAATTCAACATCCATCCAGCGCAGATTATTTTCAAGGACTAAGTGCTGAACTGTTCTAAGTTCTTTTTGAATATCTTCAGCATTTTTATATAATTGTTGAAGAGTTTTATATTCATCATCTGTTAAAGGATCCTTCGTAAGATCACGAACTGCAGCTCGATAGCTAAAGTCGCCAATATTACTCAAAAACTCTTCTGTTTTATTAAATGGTAAAAGCGCTAATGGTAGCTGTCCAACATCAGAGTGAGCTTCTGAAGTTATACGCCATACTTCCGCTAAAGCTGGTGACAAAGAGCTTCTTGAATTCATTGCCAATGTCGTTCCGATTTTGTCATGTAATAAATCAACCTGATACGTTAAATCATGAAATGCTCTCTGATAGTTGTTTTCCGCCTGTATTAGAATGGCATTCTTTTCTTGGTGCTCTTTGTAGCCCCAATAGCCTGTTCCTACTATACCAATTGTTAGTACTGTAATTAAAATTCCTCTGAGCATATTCACTCACCTTCCATTCTATTTACAGAATATATGTTTACCGATACGCTTTATTTGAGGTCTTCCCCATATCCATTTGCTTGTAGCAGTGTCAGGGTTAAAGTAATAAGTAGCGCCACCAGTTGGATCCCATCCATTAATTGCATCAATTACAGCTTTTTTTGCTTTTTCATTTGGTGTCAACCAGATCTGTCCATCTGCAACAGCTGTAAACGCTAATGGCTCAAAAACTACCCCTGAAACAGTATTTGGGAATGTAGGACTGTTTATTCTATTTAAGATAACTGCTGCAATAGCAACCTGACCTATATAAGACTCACCACGTGCTTCTCCATACACAGCATTTGCAAGTAGTTGAATATCATTCTGTGAAAAACCGCCAGGCATATTAACGGCTGCTGCTCCTTGTTGTTCCTCTTCTTCCTGCTGTGTCTGAGCTTGTCCTTGGTTTTGAGGTTGCTGTTGTTGCTGTTGTTGTTGCTGCTGTTGTTGCTGTTGTTGTTGCTGTTGTTGTTGCTGTTGTTGTTGACCTTGTTGCTGTTGCTGACCTTGTTGCTGTTGTTGACCTTGTTGTTGCTGGCCTTGTTGTTGCTTACCTGGTTGTTGTTGCTTACCTGGTTGTTGTTGCTTACCTGGTTGTTGTTGCTGGCCTTGTTGTTGCTTACCTGGTTGTTGTTGTCCTTGCTGTTGCTGTTGTTGACCTTGTTGTTGTGTAGTGTATTTTTTCTCAATTTCAATCCGTCTAGCTTCCGCTGTTGTTTTTGCCTTTTGAATATTTTTTTCTGAAGGCGCAGATTGGATATTCCAAGGAACACCACCATAATGTGTAAATCGATTACCTTTTCTTAGGTTATTAATTACGAATTGCTTATTGTACTTTGTATATTTCGTTAACATGTCCTTGGTTTTTTGACCTACTAATCCATCTACCTCTTCAAGTCCAAAAGCTTTCTGGAAGTTTCGAACCGACCAGTACGTGCCCCATCCATAAACACCATCGATTGTACCGTGATAATAACCGTTATATTGGAGCCTTGACTGTAGTTCAATTACATCATCACCAGTTGCTCCTCTTTGGATGATTTGTTCAGAAAAAGCATGGACATTATGATTATTTCCCCAAACTAAAAGTAAAGTGGAGAGTAGAACTACCACGGGGAATAAAGCACACCTTTTAATGCTCATATCAATTACCTCCCTAACCATTTTCTATATATACTTAGGAGTTATTTTCTGTAGAGATTGGTATTTTATTCAGATTGATTCATTTCTTAGGAAGAATTTCTTACTTAATCGTTAAACAACTATAAAATATTGTTGAAAATTCTCCAAAAAAAAGAACCTAGCTAGTTCGCTAAGCCCATTGGATAGAGATATTAATTAGTCGATTAAATGTCCCTACTCGTTATGTGAGTGAGTGCCAGGAACGCATTCGTCTATAAATAGAAACGCCTTTCAAAAAGTCTAAATTAAGATTTGGCGATCTTTACTTTTCGTAAACCAAACCACCATAAAAACAACATAAACGGAAGCATATAATACAACCATTGCTCAAGAGTAATTAAGATATAATCATATATTCCATGTAAGCTAAATGGAAAAAGGAATGAGAAAAAAACCCATTTTCTCTTTTCATATCTCGGAGAAAACTTAGCTTTTCCTAAGTAGTAGCCCATAACTACGCCAAACAATGCGTGGCTTGATACGGGTAGCAAGGCTCTGCCGATTGCAAACTGAACTCCATTTACTAAGAGATACAAGATATTTTCTAATGTTGCAAATCCAAGTGATACAGCGGCACCATAAACAATTCCATCGTATGGCTCATCAAATTCGATATGTTGAAAAACAGTATAGTAAAGTACGAACCATTTAAAAAATTCCTCGAGGATACTTACACCCAAAAAAGCTTGTGTAAATCCATTCGTAAAGACTTGTTCTACTTCTAATATGTATTGTAAAAACATAATTGGAAACACAAGTATTGCACCAAAGACAAAGATACGAAAAACCATTGAAATTGGTTCAGCATCATACCTATCTCGCAAATAAAAATAGCTCAATAAGGCTAAACCAGGTGCAAGTCCTGCGGTTATGACCGCCAGCATATCAAATCCTCTTTTCCCTTATATCGAATTAAATTTTTAATTGTGAACAACTCATTTTTATCGTAACATGTTATTAGTAAATTGAAAATATGAAGAGAATACAAATTGATTACTATTTCTATTTTTTTCGACATAGAGAAAAGAGGCTTTATTATGAAAAAGATATTAATTATTCATACTGGTGGAACGATTGCAATGATGGAGGACAAGTCTACTGGGATTGTTCATCAAAACGTCCAAAACCCATTACATCAAACTACAGATGCTCTAACATCAATTGCTAATATTATTGTCGAAGATTTATTCCAGTTGCCTTCCCCACATATTACAAGGAACGAAATGCTGGCGCTTAAACATAAAATAGAAACTAGTATTGAAAACGATCAAATTGAGGGTGTAGTAATAACCCACGGTACAGATACACTTGAAGAGACAGCATACTTTTTAGATATAACAGTACAATCAGACATCCCAATAGTGGTAACAGGGGCAATGCGTTCTAGTAATGAACTCGGTGCAGATGGACCTTATAATCTTTTGTCAGCAGTCCGAGTAGCAACTAGTGACAGTGCTAGAGGAAAAGGTGTACTCGTTGTGTTTAACGATGAAATTCATACAGCAAAAAATGTTACAAAAACACATACAAGTAATATTGCAACCTTTCAGAGTCCACAATACGGACCAATCGGTATAGTTACCAAAAGAGGCGTTTCCTTTCACCATATTCCAAATATTAGAGAAACATACAATATAAATGAAATAAGGAAGAATGTTGTTCTCCTAAAAGCTTATGCTGGTATGGATGGTTCTATTATTACAGCAATACGTTCCCTAAATCTCGACGGACTTGTTATTGAAGCATTGGGACAAGGTAATTTACCACCAAAAATGGTCAAAGAAGTTAGTGAACTTATTCAGAGTGGAGTTCCTGTTGTACTTGTTTCTCGCTGCTTTAATGGATATGTGCAAGATGTATACAGCTATGAAGGTGGAGGCCGACAATTGAAGGATCTAGGAGTCATCTTTTCAAATGGTCTAAATGGTCAGAAGGCCAGAATAAAGCTTTTGGTTACACTTGAAAAAACAAATGATCATAAAGAACTTCAAGATATGTTTTTAAAATAAGGAAAAGGAGTAGGATTAAGCCCTACTCCTTTTGTATAATATCCCCTCAAGGAAGAATCCTCTGTACAACATACTATTCTTTATTCTCTTTTTTAACTATTGCATTTGCGATTAAATCTCCATGAAATCGACCATTTTCAATAAAAATTTCGTTGGCATTATTCCCAGCAGCAATAACCCCCGCTATATATATTCCTGTAATATTGGTTTCCATGGACTCTGGAATATAGATTGGCCTTCCACTTGATGAGTCTATATCAACACCCATTTTACGTATAAAGCCATGATCCGGATGATATCCTGTCATCGCAAAGACAAAATCATTTTTAATCGTTTTTACACTCTCATTGACTTTATAGATCACGTATTCTTCAGATATTTCACTAACATTTGCGTTAAACTCCATAACGATATCCCCATTACGGACAAGCGCTTCAAATTCCGGTAATATCCATGGCTTAATGCTAGGTGAATATTCATTCCCACGATATAAGACAGTAACTCTTGCACCCGCACTATTTAACTCTAATGCTGCATCTACACTTGAATTCTTACCGCCAATAACAACAACATCTTTATCAAAATAAGGATGTGCTTCTTTAAAATAATGCGAAACCTTTGGTAAATCTTCACCAGGTATATTTAGATAATTAGGATTGTCGTAGTAACCTGTTGCAATGATGACATTATTCGATTCGTATTCACCTTTTGAAGTTTTAATATGGAACTTACCATTTGCGAGTTTCTCTACATCAGTCACTTTTTCATATGAATGAACATTTATATCTTTACGTCTGACAACATCACGGTAATAAGCTAATGCTTGATTACGCTTAGGCTTACGATTTTCTGTAATAAAAGGAACATCACCAATCTCTAACTTCTCACTAGAGCTGAAAAAGGTTTGATGTGTTGGATAGTGGTAAATAGCGTTCACGATATTACCCTTTTCTAAAACTAAAGGTTTGATACCTATGTTTTGTAAAGAAATTGCAGCAGCTAATCCACATGGGCCACCACCGATTATAATGACTTTTTCAGTTTGCATGTATGTCACTCCAATTTTGTAGTCAAACATTTATATAATTACTCATTAAATAAATATCAATAAAAAATCTCCTATCAAAATGATAGGAGATTTTAAACCAGCTTGCAAATAAAATGATTAACTCTGGCATCAATCAAATAGTGGGATAAACAAAACTTCCACTGATTATCGTCTCAGTTTATATCCAACCCCTGAAACGTGAAGCTTCCGCCATTTTTCTTACTCCGACCATATAGGCTGCAAGTCGCATGTCTACACGTCTATTTTGAGCAGTTTGATAAATATTATCAAAGGATTTCACCATTACTTTTTCAAGTTTTTCTTCAACTTCTTCTTCAGTCCAATAATAGCCCTGATTATTTTGAACCCATTCAAAATATGAAACAGTAACTCCACCTGCACTAGCTAAAACGTCAGGTACAAGTAGGATACCTCTTTCGGTAAGAATTTGGGTTGCTTCAAGAGTTGTTGGACCATTTGCTGCTTCAACTACGATGCTTGCACGAATATTATGCGCATTGTCTTCAGTGATTTGATTTTCAATTGCAGCTGGGACAAGAATATCACAATCAAGCTCTAACAATTCCTTATTAGTTATTGTATTATTAAATAACTTTGTAACTGTTCCAAAACTGTCGCGACGATCTAATAGGTAATCAATATCTAAACCGTTCGGATCATATAGACCACCATATGCATCCGAAATACCAATTACCTTAGCACCTGCATCATGCATAAACTTAGATAAGAAACTACCAGCATTACCAAACCCTTGTACGACAACTCTTGCACCTTCTAGGTTAATTCCACGTTTGGCTGCGGCTTCGCGAATACAGATTGTTACACCTTTTGCAGTTGCAGATTCACGCCCATGTGATCCACCTAAAACCAGTGGTTTACCTGTGATAAACCCTGGTGAATTAAATTCATCTATTCTACTATATTCATCCATCATCCATGCCATAATTTGTGAATTTGTAAATACGTCTGGAGCTGGAATATCTTTTGTTGGTCCAACGATTTGACTAATCGCTCGAACATATCCACGGCTCAAACGCTCTAACTCGCGGAACGACATATCTCGTGGGTCACAAATGATTCCGCCTTTTCCTCCGCCATATGGTAAATCTACGATGCCACATTTTAAACTCATCCAAATTGAAAGTGCTTTTACTTCCTTCTCTGTAACATTTGGATGGAAGCGAATTCCGCCCTTAGTTGGACCGACAGCATCATTGTGCTGAGCGCGAAAGCCCGTGAAAATTTTAACAGAGCCGTCATCCATTCGCACCGGAATTTTAACTGTCATCATTCGAATTGGTTCTTTTAATAGTTCATAAACTTCTTCTGGGTACCCTAATTTCTCTAATGCCTTATGTATTACTGTTTGTGTAGACTTTAGGACATCCATTTTGTCTTCATTATGTTGTGGATTATCCTTTTTGTTATCGGCTACCATTTGTAAACCTCCCAAGATTTTTCACAGTTCCTTGCAATCAAATTCGCCTTTGCGTTTACACTTCAGATCTTTCATAAAAAATCTGAGGCATTCGCTCGAAGCATTTTGTTTATTCAGTCGTAATTATAACCAACTGAATAACCCTTTATCGCAAAATGCTCTTTATTTAAAGCTTAGAGACTTTGCAGAATAAAGTAAAAAAGGTGAAAAGCTGGAAATGCCGACCTTGTCGGTTATTACTTACAAAAATAGATTAGTAATCAGCTATTTCATAAAAAAGATAAAGACTTAAATAATAACATTTAAATACCTGATAATATTATAGTCCACCTTTCCATTCACTAGTATACACCTTCAAATTGTTTATGCAAGTACGAAAAATAAAGAATTTCAATTTTAATTCTTCGTCATGTAAACGGTTCCAATATTAGTATAGTATTATTGTCGGTATAATTTTTAAAACGTAAGAAAAGAATCCCTAACAAACTTAGAGATCCTTCTTCTTTTTTATAAAATATTTATATATATCACGCATTGCATACTCTGTTAAAATTATTTTTCCATATTCATGTACCCGATATTTAGTAATAGTTGCTGGATTACCAAATTCAGCTAAGATAGCGATAAGATTATCGGTGTTCATGCTGATATCTTCTTCAAGTAGTAAGTAAAATTGATTATTAAAGGAGTATAATCTCCCACCAGCTATCGAGAGTTCAAATAACCTGGACGATAATTGAATAACATCTTCAAAAGTATGAAACTGATAAAATATATCTTTGCTCTCGTCAAGAGTTACTTGCATTTCAATATAGTCATCCAGAAATTCTTCGCCATCCTCTTTTTCACCAATGCTATTTGTTACAATTATAACCATACCTTGTGCTTGCAAAGAATATACTTCAACAGCAATTGATCCGTCTGCTTCAAATCCTAATTCTGTGCTTGCTTCTTCAATCATATCACGAAACAATTGGTGGACTTTAAGTGAATCAGACATAAGATCTTCTTTTGTTAAACCACGTTCAATTAAATCATCAAAGGTTAAAAAAATCTTTATTTTATTATAATTTAAGCGTTCAAGACGCATTAATAACCCTCCCTCACCGTGACACCTACAGCAATCCTTTCTTTATTTTATGAAGGAATAAAAAATTTGTTCTTGTATTTAAGAAGCTTGTTAATTATCAGGTGATTGAAGAGTAAGTAAATGTGTTTCAGGTGGAGCACCCAGGCGTAAAGGGATGCTTGTTGTACCGTAACCATTACTAACAAAAATAGTGGTATTATTCATTTTCTCAACGCCACCTCTTTTGTACATTCCAAAGCCCCAAAATCTAATTTGTCCCCCATGTGTGTGGCCTGATAGTATCAGACTAATTTTGTGTTCATCTTGTATATCTTTCTTTATCTCTGGATTATGACAAACTAGTATTTTAAAAACTTCCCTTTCTTCTCCTGCATCAAGTAGTGCGAGGTCCAACCTGCTTCGTCCGACCTTTATATCGTCAATACCAAGTAAGGCAAGTTTTTCTCCTTCACCAGACTCAAAAAGCGCTGCTGTGTTATCTAAAATTTTTATCCCCATGCTTAACATCATTGAATCTAGTTCGTGATAATCAACCTCATAATCATTATTACCCCAAACAAAATAAGTTGGTGCAAGATCTTTTAATAATTGAAGGTTTTTCCTAACTCTTTCCATAGGTACTCCCTTTTCTGTCAGGTCTCCTCCAATTACTACAATATCTGCTTTACCCTTAACCTGTTCTATCATCTCTTTTGAGACTTCTCTTCTGTGAATATCTGAAATAAAAAAAATCGTAATTTTCCCAAAACTACTCGGAAAGTCTGGAAAAAACAATGTATTTTTAATTATGTTATTCTGATTAGCCTCTCTCCACATAAAAAAGAGTAGTGCTAAGCCAATGAGTATACATATCAGGAAAAATACAAGCACTTTTATCGCCTACCTATCTATATCAAACACTTTTTTCGTCTTCAAATCTACTGATATGATACCATATATTACCGAAAATGCTAAAAGTAATGAAGCTTGTAATGGACCAAGGATAAATAAAAAGAAATAACCAGCTAATACACTTATATAGACCAGTAATTGTGATGAGGATAAACGTTGTCCCTTACTGAATTTAAATGCGCTCTCAACTAATCCTTTAAACAATATCGAATGTGAAACAAAGCCTACTAAAAAGAAAACCATCATGAAAAAAAATAAAAATGGATTTATAATAAAACTCATTAGAAATTCACCAATATGAAATGGAGATGTGTCTGGTGCCATTAAAATAAGCATATATCCACAAACAAATCCAATTATTTCATACACGATTATTATCATACCATCTCCTCCTAATTCAAGCTATGAAGAGATACAGGATTTGATACAGAACTTAGTCACAAAATTTGAGTTGTCTCACAAAAAATCTTGGGCATTTTTTTACAAAAAACACCATAGAGTAGAATGACATCTGTTTGTATTCCGACACAAGGAGGTTTTGTCAATGTTTACAATTAGAAAACAGTATTATCCTTATGTAAGTCCATTTGATCCATGTATACCAATAACCTGTAAAACTTACTCCACTCCACCAAATCTTTATATCCCTTTCCAACCAGCCGGTCTTCCCCAGTATTCACCTAAAGAAGCATTATTTAAAGGAACATTATGGCCTGCTTTTTATGATCCATGGTATAACCCTTACGAAATGAAAAGAGAGGAGGAAACTCAATGAAAAAAATGCCTCCTGAATATTACTCATTGTTAGAAGAACTTCAAGCAGTTGATTTTGTGCTTGTTGAGCTCACTTTATATTTAGACACTCACCCCAATGATTTCGAAGCAATTCAACAATTTAATAACTACTCACTTCAACGCAGAAGAATTGCTAAGCAGTATGAGGAGAGATTTGGACCCTTACTACAATATGGACACAGCTATTCAGGATATCCATGGAATTGGAATGATACACCTTGGCCATGGCAGGTATAATGATCCGTTATTTTAGTTCATTACTTTAAAATGGTAAGGGAGGAAATGATAAATGTGGGTTTATGAAAAAAAGCTGCAATATCCTGTAAAAGTAAGTACATGTAATCCGACATTAGCAAAGTATTTAATAGAACAATACGGGGGAGCAGATGGGGAGTTATCCGCAGCATTGCGTTACTTAAATCAACGATACACTATACCTGATAAAGTAATTGGTTTATTAAATGACATCGGAACTGAAGAGTTTGCACACTTAGAAATGATAGCAACGATGATATATAAATTAACGAAGGATGCCACACCAGAGCAATTAAAAGCTGCAGGTCTAGATCCACATTATGTTAATCATGATTCAGCACTATTTTTCCATAACGCTGCTGGTGCACCTTGGACTGCAACTTATATTCAAGCAAAAGGAGATCCAATTGCAGATTTATATGAAGATATTGCTGCTGAGGAAAAAGCCAGAGCAACCTATCAATGGATTATTAATATGAGTGACGATCCTGATTTGAATGATGGGTTACGTTTTTTGCGTGAGCGAGAGATAATACATTCTCAACGTTTTCGCGAGGCTGTTGAAATACTTAAGGACGAACAAGGTAAAAAGAAATTCTTCTAATAAGAGGGTCATAGCTGAATGGGGAACATTCAGCTATTTACCTATCATAACTTTATATTTATAAAGTTTATCTCATAAACAATAAAAAACCGTGAATATACCACGGTTTAATTTATCTTGATTGGTATTCGCAGAACTTGTCCTTCATAGATGGTATTATCTTTTATATCATTCCATCTCTTTAAAAGCTCTTCACCTGACCTGCTTTTATAATATTTGATCGATACACTATACAATGTTTCATTAGCCTTTACCTTATGGTATTTAATATCATACTTTTCTTTAGGTTCTTCCTGAGGTTGTTCTTGTTTCTCTAAAACAACATCTTCTTTTGTCTCAGTTGTTGTAGATGTTTGAGTTTGTGGTGCTTCTTCAGTAGTAGGGCTATCAGCTTGGTTTATGTCCTGTTCATTTGTAATTTTTTCATTACTTGACTGCTCTATTGATGATTCTACAGTGGCAGGTTCATCCTCTTCAATTTTAGTGTGCGTAGCTTTTTTGTCATTTTTCTCATAGGACAGGCTTTCAAATGTAGAGCTACTGTTTTTAGTACTAGGTTCTACACTTTTTTTATCAGGGTTAAACAAATAACTTAATATAACAACCGGTAGTAATACAAATAAAAGTGCCAACAAACGGATGACTGGATATTTTATTTTAAATTTTGTTTTCTTCTTTTTTTCTTTATGCACTTCACTTCTAGGTGGTAGTGAAGTTTTATCTTTTTTTAACGTATAATAATCTTGATCTGCCCCATCGGTATGATTCACTACTCATTCACCTCATCTTTATCTTTTCTTTTATAATCATATCTAATTTTAATTGCAAAAATAAAATCAATAAGGAAGTGTGCAAAAACAGTTATCCACAGATTCTGATAAATCTCATAAATATACCCTAGTACGAAGCTTAATAAAATAACGGATATTAAAAGCACCCATTTTTGCAAATAACGGACATGTAATAAAGCAAAAACAAAACTTGCAACAAAAAGTCCAAAATGCGTCTGGATGATACCTCTAAATAATATCTCTTCTGCTAAGGCAATGAGCCAGCATAGTACAAATATATGAGGAACACTTCGCTTTTGAAAAATACGGTTATTTATACCGCCATCATCATACATCGATTTCGGAAGAAACTTTATTAATAAGAAGTCGACTATGATGACAACGATTGCTGTACTTCCACCTACAATTAGAATATTCCAATCCCTTATATTCCACAACTCCATGAATTCAGATAGTTCATTAAAAAGTAACAATCCAAGGCCTACAGATGTAAGCAGCAATAACCCTTGAGTTAAATACAGATGAAAAAGAATTTCTTTATCTCCTAGATTTTTAATGATATCAGCTTGTCGTTTCCCCATTTTTTCACTCGTTTCTTCGGAAAATGCTATACAGTTCTTGTTTCCAAGATGTGACCTCCCAGTTTTGCTTTCCGAATGATTTCTTATTATATAAACTCCACTCTACATGGCATTTATCACAACATGATTTAGGCTTTTTTTCCATATCTTCATGGAAATATGATAATAAGGCTTGTCTACGACAATCATTTGTTTGTAACCATCTTTTCATCGTTAGCAGTTTCTCGTATTTGTAGGACGATCTCTCATCTACTATCCGTGAGATAGCATCGAGTGACTTTTCCACATCGATTTCTTTGAAAATTTTATCTTCAAGATATAGATAATACTTAATAAATCGCCATTGAGTTTCAGATAAACCAAAATAGGTAATAAGTTGCTCTTCCTCTGGTTTAGTAAATGTATAGCTCCCAATCATTCTAATTTGTTGATTAATAAATTTTAAAAGCTGCTCTGTCTGAAGTACAGTTGGAAATTCAGATTTAATTAAGGATTCAGGAATTTCAAAGTCTCTATCATTGTGTAATAAAATTGCCACACTTGGATTACCATCTCTACCCGCTCTGCCAATCTCTTGCATATAGCTCTCAATTTGACTTGGAAAATGATAATGAATGACATACCGTATATCAGACTTATTAACACCCATTCCAAACGCATTTGTTGAGCAAATAATAGAGAGCTGGTTTGTAACAAATTGCTCCTGGATAAGCATTCTTTGTTCCTGTTCCATACCCGCATGATAGTAGGCAACCCTTTCGTAGCCCTCATCTTTCAATAATTGCGCAATAGACTCTGCTGCTGTCCTACTTGAAAAGTAGATAATACCTGGTCCCTCAAGTTCATTAACAAGCCTCTTTAACTCGTCATTTTTCTCATGGATAGACTGAACCTGTTTTACTACTATAGCGATATTTGGACGATCCACTGAATGTAAGTGCATATTCACTGAATCTAGTTGCAAAGATTTGGTTACGTCTTGTAATACTTCTTTTGTAGCAGTTGCAGTTAATGCCAAACATGTTGGGTTACCTAGTTCACTTCTAATTCTTCCTAAGCTTGAGTAATCTGGCCTGAAATCGTGTCCCCATTGAGAGATACAATGTGCTTCATCCACTACAAACAAGGAAACCTCTATTTGCTTTAAGCGATTCAATATTATCTGATTTTGAAGTATTTCGGGAGAAGCAAAAATAAACTTATATTGATGAAGATTTGCTATAATCTTTTGCTTCTTTCCATAAGGAAGAAAACTGTTTAACGCGATGACTCGTTTTTCCCCCATCTTCTTAATTTGCAAAACTTGGTCTTCCATTAATGCAACTAAAGGAGATACAATAAGAACACTTCCTTTTAGAATTTGTCCAGGTAATTGATAACACAAGGATTTTCCTCCACCAGTTGGAAGTAGTGCCATAACATCATGACCTGCTAAAATATCCTCTACAATTTCTTTCTGGCCTACTCTAAAGGAAGAAAGGTTAAACTTTTCTTTCAATACATTAGTTATGTTCATACATTCCACCACATTTAGCTAAAACTAGTCTAATTTCAAAATATGATATCTGATTACCGACACTTTCTTTTAGAGGTCGAAGTTGTTTTGTTTTTAATTTTTTGTAAGAAGTCAGGACTTTTTCCTGATGTTCCTCTGAGACAAACTCGTCAATCGAAAATCCAGGAATGTTGTGAATTATTTCTACGATGTGGTCCTCAATTGTGTTTTTCTTTAAGTTTCGACTGTTTGCAATTTCCTCAAGTGTAAGCCCTTTTTGGAGAAGTTCATACGTATGTCTTGTAGAGGACGTTAATGAAACGTGATCTTTGTTCTTGTTATTTAGTATTTGGGAAAAGACCGGGTAATTTTTCATATTCGACTCAATGGTATGAATGAACTTTTGTAAAACATTTATAAAAAGTAGATGACAGTACGTTTCATCGATCGAAAGAAACGAACTTATTTGCTCATTGGTATAGCCGATTCTGTTAGCACTAGTTAACCGCATTACAAATATTGTTGCTTCTTGTTCTGTAACATTTTCTAAGTATGTGAGGCATTCCTGTAAAACCATTTGCGATAATTCATGTCTGTTTCGCTGATTATGTCTTAAAAACGACTTCATCCATTCAATAACATGATCATCCTGCTGAATAGCTGTATAATGTTTTCTTTCATATATAAGATTTGAAAGAACCTGCGTTAGCAAGGATAGTCTTTGCCAAAATAAAGTGGAAGTATCATTATATTTCCAACCATTAAGTGAAGCTGGGAGCGGCCAAGACTCAAACGATTTAGTCAAGACATCTTTACCTTTTTGAGTAATAATATATTTATTTTGATCCTTACCAACCTCACTGATGAGTTGTTTACTCAGTAATAGTTTTGTACTCTCTTGAATCTGCTCTCTTGTGATTGATTTAATTGTCCCAAACAAATGAGACAAACCATATAAATTTGCATCTCCAATTGTTTGAGAAGACTTTTTTCCAGTTAAAAGATGAAAAATGCCATAAACTGTACGTTCACCGTTCAATTTATAAAGGCAATATAATAGTAATAGTGAACGATAAGTAATCACCATCAACACCCTTCTCAATCGACAATAATATTGGAAATTATCGAATGAATGAACTAACTCTATTTTAACAAATAATATTTAAAAGTGGGGATGTTTTGAATAGGAAATCGGGTTTGAAATCATAGATTATATGAACCCTTATATGATAAGTATTCTCAGTGTATATTTCTATTGAAATGTTTAACAAACACCTTTACAATATAAATATGAGGAAGTAGTTTCCATCTTATTCATTTAGGGTGAGGGACTCACATATAAATTGATAATACTTGTAATGATCTTGGGAGGTAATACACATGGCAAAGTACACGATTGTTGACAAAGAAACTTGTATCGCATGTGGTGCTTGTGGAGCTGCAGCACCGGATATTTATGATTACGATGATGACGGCATCGCTTTCGTAACGCTTGATGACAACCAAGGAATTGTTGAAATTCCAGAAATATTAGAAGAAGACATGATGGATGCATTCGAAGGTTGCCCAACTGACTCAATCAAAATTGCGGATGAGCCTTTCGATGGAGACGCATTAAAATTTGAATAGAATGTTCAACGGACCTTTTGTTACTAACAAAGGGTTCTTTTTTTAGGGTTAAAATAGTTTAGCAATCAAGCCTCCATATAAACAAAAAACTTTTTATCTAATAAAACGCTTACATTGCAAATACCCTCTGATACCTCATTGACAGTCAATTTTTAATATGTTAAATTATCAGAAATTTACTTGTTCTGTCCTTTTGATTACAAATGTAAAGTAAGGGAGACGATGGAGATGTATCGAGTATTAGTGTCTGATTCAATGAGTAAGGAAGGGTTATATCCACTTTTAGATAATCCTATGATTGATGTTGTACAGAAGAATGTCAAAGAAGCTGTTGATTCTCTACATGAGTTTGATGCTTTATTAGTAAGAAGCGCTACAAAGGTAACCGAAGAGCTGCTCTCACAAATGCCAAATTTAAAAATTATTGCACGAGCTGGAGTTGGTGTAGATAACATTAATGTTGAGTCAGCAACCAAATACGGGGTTATTGTTATTAATGCTCCTGACGGTAATACCATTTCAACAGCTGAACACACTTTCGCGATGATGGCTTCTCTAGTACGACATATTCCACAAGCGAATATCTCTGTAAAATCAAGGGAATGGAGCCGCTCAAACTTTGTAGGTGTTGAATTAGCTAATAAACATCTAGGTATTATTGGACTTGGGCGTATTGGTTCAGAAATTGCAAAACGTGCTCGCGCTTTTGAAATGAAAGTTCATGTATTTGATCCATTTTTAACAAAAGCTAGAGCCGAAAAGCTAGGTGTTGATTTATGTACCTTAGATGAAGTTTTAGCCGTAGCAGATATTATTACAGTACATACTCCTCTAACAAAAGAAACAAAAGGTCTCCTAGGAAAAGAAAATTTATCAAAAACAAAAAAAGGCGTGTACTTAGTTAACTGTGCTCGCGGAGGTATTATTGATGAAAATGAAGTTGTCAACTTCATAGAAAATGGTCATGTAGCAGGAATGGCTCTAGATGTATTTGAAGTGGAGCCTCCAGTTAATAATCGCTTATTAGAATTTGATCAAGTTATTTCTACACCTCATTTGGGTGCTTCAACAAAGGAGGCTCAATTAAATGTAGCAAGTCAGGTTGCTAAAGAGGTTGCTGAATACTTCGAAGGAAAACCTGTAACATCAGCAATTAATATGCCAGCATTGTCAAAGGACATTTATGAAAAAATACAACCTTTTTATGGGCTTTCTAAGAAGCTCGGACTACTTTTATCACAATGTATGAACGAACCCGTCCAAGAAATCTCAATTACATATGCAGGAACTGTAACCAATTTAGAAACGTCCTTTATATCTAAAGGGCTTTTAGCTGGATTCTTAAAGGGAAGAATTGATACAACTGTTAACGAGGTCAATGTAGCAATGGTTGCTAAAAGTATCGGGATTACATTTGGAGACAAGATTGCTACCAATAGTTTTGGTTATTCCAACAGCATTACTGTTACTGCTCTCGGCGACCATAAATCATTTGAAATTAGGGCAACTTATGTCCCCCACTACGGCGGTAGGATTGTTAGTTTAAATGGTTTTAATATAGATTTTGAACCTGAAGGAAATCTTTTGTATATTCAACATACTGATAGGCCTGGAGTAATAGGCAGAGTTGGACAAATTTTAGGGGATAATTCAATTAATATTGCAACAATGCAAGTAGGTAGAAAAGAGGCTGGTGGAGAAGCAATTATGATGCTAAGTTTCGATAAACCAATGACAGAGGATGTTGTTGAAACCCTAACAAAAGTAACTGATATTGTAACGATCCGAAAGATAGAGTTTTAATATAAACAAAAGCAGGCAAAATGCCTGCTTTTTGTTTTACCCTAGTGGCACTTCTCTTCGTTCACCTTTAGTGAATGTCATAAGTGTATTGTAGCCTACACTTTTTGCTAATTCTATCGCTTTGTCATAATCTGCTCCAACATGTTCAGGTTTATGAGCATCAGAAGATAAAACGATTGGAATCCCCTTATCGAAACACATTTGTAAAAGCCTAGGGTCAGGATATAACTCTCCGACAGGCTTTCGTAATCCAGCTGTACTTATTTCCACACAAGTCTTAGAATTGGCCAATGCGGTTGTCCCACGATCATATTGTTGTAATAAGAATTCTTCGTCGTTTGGGATATAATTAAAAATCTTTACAAGGTCAATATGCCCAATAATATCAAATAAATTAGATTCTGCGAGCGTCACTACTTGGTCATAATATTTTTCATATGTATCATATAAATCTCGTCTATCCCATTCTTTCCGAAACTCAGCAAGGTCAATTCCAAAGTCATCAACCCAATGAATAGATCCGATCACATAGTCAAAGTCATACGAAGAAATAAATCGCTTCATTTCTTGATGCTTTCCAGGGGTATAATCCATTTCAATTGACATTTTCACGTCAATATTACTTCTCCAGGCTTGTTTAAATAAGTTAACGTAATCATTCATATCATAATAACGTCTCTCGTCAACCCAAGGATTCCGCAAAATATCTTTCGTCTGGTAAAAATGATATGCGTGTTCTGAAATTCCGAAATGTTCAATCTTTTTTAAACGTGCTTCCTTAATAAACTGCATTAAGTAGTCAAGATCTAAAGTACCTAACTCTAAATGATTATGATAATCAGTAAGCATCTAGACTCCCCCTCAAAGTTTTAACTATTATAACTGAACAACCCTTTGAGGGAAAGCTAAATATTATATTATTGTTGAGTTTTTTCAATTACTAAAACTTGATTCGGGAAAATCATATCATTATTTAGCTGGTTAATTGTTTTTATTTCTTCCACAGTTAAACCAACTTGACTTGATATAACTGATAATGAATCCCCTGACTTCACAGTGTAGGTTTCTTTTTCATTATGATAAATATCCAAGGACTGACCCACTACCAATAGAGAAGAGTTTAACTTGTTCCATTCCATAATTGAATCGATAGAAACATCAAATTCTTTTGAGAGATCCCATAGTGTTTCTCCCGTTTCAACTATTACCTTGGTTACCTTCTCTCCCTTATTCTCAAGTGCAGCAGCCTCTACAAGTGTTTCTTCTTCATAATGATAACCTTTGCTTAAGCTTGCTAATTTCCTTTGCATTTCTGCTTGTTCCTTTTCCATTAAAGCGGTTACTAAAATTGGCTCATTAGTCAAAACAAACAAGGGATCAATTGCATTATTTCTTGAAGAGTTCCACTCTCCGTTATGTACTTCAAAATGTAAATGCGGGCCTGTCGATCTACCCGTACTTCCAATATGTCCTATAACTTGACCTTTACTTACTTTTTGTCCTTCTTTTACCATTCGCTTACTTAAATGTGCATATACAGTTTCATAGCCATTTGGATGTTCAACAAATATGACATTACCATAAGATCCTGCATAATTTGATCTTTTTACTATTCCATCCTCCACTGCATATATATAATCCCCTTGCGGAGCTGCAATATCTAGTCCTTTATGATTACCCTGTCTTGTACCGAAAGTATCGGTTATCCTACCCACTACAGGCCAAGCCCATTGTTCAGTAGAATTAATAGTTGGAGCTTCATGAGCACTTGCACTACGACCTCCAATAAAGAGCAATCCTATACACGCGGCCATAACAGCTACGATAGTTATTCGTTTTAAAAAATCTAGCATCGTAATCCTCCTCAGCAATTACTATGGTTGCTATGATTATTATGTAAGCCCGTCTTTAAATAGAACATGCTTCTCTCCTTCCTTACGACCACCTCTACTTCCAATTTCTTTATTTCTAAAGGTTCTACGGACACCCTTACATTATTTGAAAAATTTTCTTATATTATGTAAGAAAATTCCTATATAGGCCTAATGGCTTAGAGAAAAAAGAAAAACGTGTCCACTATACATAAAAGAAGGTGTTTTCTTTCATGCAATTTGACACGCTAAAAATAGAAAAAGAGACATTTAAATGTCTCTTTTAATTTAATGGTAATGGATTCGGTGCTATTGGAACGTCTACTGGTTCTCCGAACTGTACATCACCAATACGATCTATATTTCCGTGGAACGTAACAGTTTCAAAGTCAAATTCCTTAGCTGTTAACAGAATTGCTTCAAGCATTCTTATAAAAGTATCATTGTTATCGAGGCCAGTATCGTCAGTGAAAGTGATAGCTAAGTTTGTACCATCTGGTTTAATAGTCTCTAAATTAGCATTAGCTGGGATTGTTGGTTGTAACTTATAATCGCCCTGTCCCAGCGGCTCACCCATTGCTTCAAGCGCCTCCTTAATTGTTGAGTATTCTTCAGATGAAGGGGCTAAAAACTTATGGCCAGATTCTTCATGCATGTAGTAAAGATATGCATATTTCGTATCTTTTTCTAAATCTATATTCTTTTCAACTATCCCTTCATTCCCATTTATTACACCTAATTCATTGTTTTTGTATAACTCAACATGCTGATAATCATCAGAAAGTAAACGGAAAGATTCTAAAAGATTTTTAAATTCGTTTCCCTGTGCACTTGTAAAAGATTCCGTATTCACATTATCAGCTACATCAGCTCGAACAATCTTCGAGCCGTCTTTTTCTACTATCTCTGAAAAATCAGAGAAGAAGGATGGTATTGGGTCAATCCCTAGATTAGGATTTCTAAGAATGATATCATTTACAAGCGGAATATTCTTTTCCCATTGTTCAATAGCATTATCTCCGTCAGATTGGACAACAATTGATACCGTTGTAGGAAAATTCGCTCCCCCTAAGTAAACACTGTATGTCAAGAGTATTTCATTGCTATCAAGATTCTTAACCGTATAGCTTTGCTGCTCTTCAGCTATCATTACCCTTGAGGCATCTTCTTTATCACTTGGTTCGGACAACATTCCGATTGAATCATTCCCAAGGTCTTCTTCAGTGCTTTTTTCACTGTCCTCAATTGCCATACTTGCATTCTCCATAGCTTCATCAGATGAAGATTCCGAGCCTAAATTAAAATTATTTAGGAAGGAAGGAGCTAGTATGAAGAACAATAATGCTGCTGCAGCTGTGGCAATAGTCGGAACGAACCAAACCTTTTTTCTCTTTTTCTTATTAACCTTTAGGGATATGTTCTGATAAATCTCGCGTGGATTTCGGTGGTCTTTTATTGTCGGCATTTGCATCAGCATCTGCTCTAGCTGTTCATCGTTCCACTCTGATTTTTTCATCAACTGGTCCCTCCTTTATCCCCAATTCTTCCATATATGCTTTCAAAACTTTCAGTCCTCTGTGCTGAGTTGTTTTCACTTTGCTCTCAGTCCACCCGAGTGCCTCAGCTGTCTCCATAATTGACAGAGATTGGATATATCGTAAAACCAGAACAAGTCGCTGGTCCGTTGTGCATTTATCCAAGCAGCGGTACATCATTTGTACTTGTTCATTCTGCAACGCAATATCCTCAGGAAGTGGAGCATAATCCTTTACTTCTTGCTTACTCCAGTCGAAAGACTCCATAATACGCTGTTTCCAACCTTTTTGTTTTCGAAAAGAATCAATTGCTACATGCCTAGCAATGGAAAACAGCCATGTTTTTTCGCTACTTTTACCTTCAAATCTATCATACGATTTTAATACTCTAATATAAACTTCCTGAACGAGATCTTCAGCCAGTTCACGATTTTTAACCATATAAAATAAGAAGGAAAAGACATCGTGATGATATTTTTCATAAAGTTCCTCAAACAAGGAATCCATCCCTATATCCTCCCGTTCAATGTATTAGTCGTAGTTTCATAAAAAAAGTTACACTCTCAATATAGTATGTTTTCAACAAAAAAGGAAGAATATTTTGGGAATATTCTTCCTTACTTAATAGTAGTTAAAGTTTTTAAGAGTAATAGCCGTAATACAGGATATAAAATAATAAAAAAGAGACCATTTCCTATCGCATGGCTAACATCAAATGGTAAGCCTGCTAGATAGTAAGCAAAAAATTTGCCCGTAAATAAATACGTTGGAAGAGAAATAACAAATCCAAATAAGAATCCGCAAAAGACTGAATACGCGGTTAAAACTGCGAAGGGAATTTTCTCTCGATAATTCCCTAACATACCACTTACTACTCCGATAATTCCCCATGCAACAATTTGACCAATTGTCCAAAGTCCCATACCCATTACTAGATTTGATAGAATCGCGCTAAAAGCAGCTAATACAAAACCGTAAAACGGTCCTAAAAATAAACTTACTATAACGATAATACTTGTTGTTGGTTGGACATTTGGTATAAAAGTAAATGTTATTCTTCCGACCACAGACAATGCAATTAACATCGATAATAAGGTTAGTTTTTTAACTGAGACATTCATTATTCCCACTCATGAAGATCAAATTCAACCTTGTCATCAGGGTTTAGTTCGTATTCGTTTGCCCCCACCATAGCTTCCTCTCCATTTACGGAATAAAACCATGACGTTTTATCTGCTTCACTACCTGCAACACCATTTATACTCGAAATAAAGGCACCATCGAATTGAGTTTCGATTTCAAAGTTTTCCTGCATAATATCCATTACTGTAACTTTTTCTTCACCATCAATTTCAATTTCTTTTTGTTCAATAACTTCTTCTCCATTATTTTTAGAGATGATAACTGTAACAACTTCGGCTTTTTCATTAACCCCGGTATTTTCTGGAGAATTGTTAGCAGGCTCCTTTACAGTTTCATCATTGCTGCATCCAAATAATAATCCAAGTGATAGTAAAACAAACAATAATTTTTTCATGACTCCTTGCTCCCTTTGTGATGTTTTTTATGTAAAGTGCTTGAAAGCACTTTATACCATTAACTACTCAAGGGTGGGTTAACAAGTGATTCTCCACCTTATTGTGAAAATCACTAATTCTTTTTTTCTTCTTACAATAAAAAAAACCCACCAACGGAGGTGAGCTTTTTACATAAAATAATAATGAATAGTACATGTACGACCACTAAGATTTTATGGTAATTCTCACTCCCCGGAGAATAATAAATTATACAGAGATAGGCAGGTCTACTGACTTAAGTTTCTTCCTACTTTGAGCCCTTCCCGAATAACCAACAGCTTAAGGCCATCTAATTATTCAGTGGTATTTACTCATTTCGTCCACTTTTACAGTTGCGGGGACAGTTCTGGATTCGCACCAGATTCCCTATTAAGTCTAATGGAATAAATAATTCATTCCTTTAACACCTATAACTCTACTTTATTTAATTATTTGTCTTTAACTATCTTACTTGATGGTATTCTATTTTACAAGAAAAATGTTTCTTATGGAACAAGAATCTTCGGCACAATGCTTCAAATTAATCGTTTTTTCGAGGAAGTATGAACGTAAATGTTGTACCTTCGTCAAGCTTACTATGAACTGATATATTACCTTGATGTGAATCAATAATATTTTTAACAATTGCTAATCCTAAACCAGTGCCTGATTTTCCCCTCGTCCTTGCTTTGTCAGCTTTATAAAAACGCTCAAACACAAAAGGTAGATCTTCCTCAGGGATACCTGATCCAGTATCTTTAACTTCGACAAGAATACCACTTTCTTGAGCAGAAACGTGAACCTCTACGTTTCCTTCCTCATCGGTATGACGAATTGCATTATCGACAAGATTTGTTAATACTTGCTCAATTCGGTCTGGGTCAATAAATAGCTCGCCGATTTGGCCATCCACTCTAGATGTTAACGTAACTTTATTATCTTTGGCTAAACCTTGGAACTTACGAACCACACGATTAATCAACTGGTCAAAATCGACCTGTTCTTTTTTTAATGTAATATTACCAGATTGCATTCTTGCTAAATCTAACAACTCATTAACAAGTCTACCCATACGTAGGGACTCATCATAAATGACTTTTACTATTTCTTTCTTTTCTTCCTCTGAACTTGCAATATCATCGATAATTGCTTCACTATATCCTTGTAACATGGCAATAGGTGTTCTAAGCTCATGTGAAACATTAGCAATAAAATCTTCACGGAGCTTGTCTAATCTTCTTTCTTCCGTCATATCACGTAATACCGCTACGGCTCCCCTAATATACGTTTGGTTATATAGAGGACTCATTAATATCACCCAGCTTCTCCCTTGAAGCGTTATTTCAACAAACTGTTCTTTTTCAAAGGAAACTGCACGCTGAAATAAATCTCGGACCTCAGGAGGAAGTTCTTCTCCTACATTTTGGTACATACCCTGTTGATAATACCAAGCCTGTAGAAAACGCTCTGCAGGTGGGTTTGTAACTAGAATCGTGCCGTCTCGATTTAATGTAATAACTCCATCTGCCATACTATTCAGTATGCTCGAAAGCTGCTCTTTCTCTTGGTTTAACGCATTAATATTATATTTCAACTGCCTGCCCATTTGATTAAGTGCCATTCCAAGTGCACCAATTTCGTCATGGGTTAAAATAGGAACCTTAGTATCGAATTTTCCCCTGGCAACTTCAAATGCTGCTTCTCTCATCTTTCTTAGAGGGGCTGTTATTCTAGTTAATAAGAAAAATGCAAATACAGTTGTTGAAATAATTCCTACGCCTGCTGCTAGAAAAATAAATTTAGTTGTATGCTCTGTTGTTTGTTGAACAACATCTAAGGATTGATAAAGAAATACTGCGCCCTTTTGATTTTCCTCGATATGGAGAGGAGCACCTACAACAAAAAGCTCGGATGCTTGTTTATTTAGTTGATTCTCTTTTGGAAGAAAAACCTTTTTACTTTGATTTTGATCATTTTGTAAAACCTGTTTTAAATCAGGATCATTTAATATAAGGGAAACCGGTAAATTTGCAATAGCCTCTCTATCAGGCGAAACCCAATGAGTCTTTTCATCTGCAATTATAATAACCTTTGTTTCCTTATCAACAAGCTCCCAAGCAATGGACCTGGCAACATCTTTATTGTCATGTTGCTCCATTATCACTGCTATGTTTGATGCTAATTGAGTAAGATTTCTCTCTGCTTCTTGCGCATGGTAATTTTCAAAGTATTCCATTAGGAGAATAGTTAAAATAAATAATACAAAGGAAACTAATAATAGAATGGTAAACCATAGCTTCCCTACAACACTTCTCCAAAACTTCATTCTTGGACTACCTCAAATTTATATCCTACTCCCCATACTGTTACAATCATTTTCGCAGCATCTTGTGATACTTTGTTTAACTTTTCACGTAATCGTTTCACATGAGTATCAACTGTACGTAAATCTCCAAAGAATTCATAATGCCAAACCTCTTTTAATAGTTGTTCCCTATCAAATACTTTATCCGGTGATTTAGCCAAAAAGCATAACAGTTCATATTCCTTTGGAGTAAGACCTACTTCTTTACCATCTGCTAATACACGGTGCGCATCATTGTCAATTGTTAGATGAGGAAATACGATAACATCTTTAGCTGTCGTTTCAGTTTGTAAGAAAGAAGTTAATGATGAACGTCTTAATAGGGCTTTAACACGTAACACTACTTCTCTAGGACTAAAAGGCTTAACGATATAATCATCAGTTCCAACCTCAAACCCTTGAACTCGATTCACTTCTTCCCCTTTAGCAGTTAGCATAATGACAGGAGTTGATTTTTTCTCACGTAATTCGCGGCACACTTCTATTCCATCTTTTCCTGGCATCATCAAGTCAAGCAAAATTAAGTCATATTCATTTTTTAACGCTTTATCTAAGGCCTGCTCACCATTGTCTGCTTCTTCAATCACATAATTTTCGCGTTCCAAATACATTTTTAATAGACGACGAATTCTTTCTTCATCATCAACTACTAATATTTTCGCTTCGTTTTCCATACTATTACCTCCAATAGCTTGTTAAAAACTTTACTATCATAAAAATCACTGTATATATACTTAACCACATCATTATCGTACATAAACTTTTCACGATTATCTATAACATTTATCACACTCGTTCACATTTATACAAAGAAAGTCAAAATTTAGACACATTCCTTTCATATTTCACGTAACAAAAATCTCATAGACATATGATAAGTTGACGATGGAAGTGTTGAAAAATTTTAAGCTGTAAGTATGTAATGCGTACTTTATTGAAAAAAGCCTTCATCCGTGATGAAGGCTTCCGAGTTAAGCATATGAATGTAGACCCGCAATTACTAAGTTAACAAATATCGTATTAAACATGATGATAAAGAATCCAACTACTGCTAACCAAGCTGATTTTTCTCCATGCCAACCTTTTGAAAGTCGTAAGTGTAGGAATGCAGCATAGAAAAGCCATGTAATAAGAGCCCATACTTCTTTAGGATCCCATCCCCAAAATCTAGTCCAAGCAATTTGTGCCCAGATCATGGCGAAGATTAAAGCACCTAGTGTAAAAATTGGAAACCCAATAGTTACTGAACGATATCCAATTTCATCAACAAGATCAAGGTTCAACCTTCTAGTAAGTGGCTGTAGTGCTGCACCAACACGTTTACGTAGTACTAGTCGTAATAATCCATAAAGGATAGAACCCGCTATGATAGACCAAAGTAAAGTATTTACCTTTCTAGCACTTAAAAGTGCAGGTAATTCAATAGGCGAAGATAATTTACCTTCTGTTAATAATTCTCCTTCGTTAGGCACAACTAGGGCTGGTAAGTGATATTCCATTTCTGCCTCTAGACCTTCTTTATCAACCCAAGAGAATACAGATTCATATTTCATAGCACCAAATATGGAAGAAATAGCAATAAATCCTATTACTACTACTAATACGTACATAATAAATTCTAACCAAAATGTCTTTTTACTTTTCACAGTCTGGTCAACTACTCTTAACAAATATAAAATACCTGAAATAAAACTAATTGATAATATCGCTTGTCCAAGAGCTGCTGTTGTCACATGAATATGCAGCCAGTCACTTTGTAAAGCTGGTATTAACGGGGAAATTTCTCTTGAGAACATACTTCCATATGCAATGACTAACAATGCAATTGGTAATGTAAAGAGTCCGAGAATACTTGTTTTATATATAAAATAGATAATGATAAATGCTAAAACTAACATCATTCCGAAGAATGTAATGAACTCAAATAAATTACTAACAGGTGCATGACCTGCTGCAATCCATCGAGTAATAAAATAACCTACCTGTAGTACAAAACCGGTAATGGTTATTATAATACCAATATGTGACCACCGATTATAACCATTTGTACTTTTTTTGTCTCGTATTGCCCCTCCAAACACGAATGTGGCAACTAAGTAGAGAATAAAAGCACCATATAGTAGGTTTGAGCTTAATTCAGCCACAATTACCCCTCCTTACTTTCTTTCTCATTTTTTACGTCTACTTGATCTATTGGTTCTGAAATTCTAGTATCTGCTAGGACATATTTGATATCATTTTTTAAAGCAAACCAATTTTTATTGGTATGACCGGCAACCAACACTTTATCATCTTTTAATTGAACCCAAATACGGCGATGATTCCAATACATTCCTTGGATAACACCTATCATGAATATAGCTCCGCCAACGGCTAGTATCCAAAGTGTAAAATCACGTCTAACTGTCAATCCTGAAACATTCTTCACATCTACACCAGCAAAAGACATTTGATACTTATTATCACCTAGCGGTTCAATGTTTTGCTGTATTGCCACAAAACTGATTTCGCCCTCTTGCTTATCTGGTGCAAACATTTTAAAGACGAATGCAGGATTATTAGGTATTTTGGATTTAGTAGCTGGTTCTCCATTTTCATCAAAGAAAAAGTCAGGGAAATAACTTACCATTTCAACTGAATAACCATTACCCAGATCATATTTACTTTGAGGATCACGCAAGTCTATTGTAAGAAGTCCGAAGTCCTCTTTTGTAGCCTTATCTATCATTTTGAAAGACATTGCACTAAACTCATTTAATTTATAGTCTACCTGATAAAAAGCAAAATTGTCATGCTTTAATGGTTGATTTACTTTAATCTCATGTTTTTTGATTTCTTTTAGTTCTGGTTCAATACCAGGAATAATCTCATCTGTTCTTTCATATAAAATAACATTTGTTTGATAGTTTTTCACTACCATTGCATTTCCAGCCTGTTCAATTGCTTCCTCAAAGACTTCTTTTTCATTTTCCTTATCATAAACTTCTACTATGAATTGTTCGCTTTCTAAATAATACTTGCCTTCTGTTCCTGGTACACTTTTTGTTTCACCTTCACGTACCCAAAGAACTTCATCTACATACATTCCAGGTACGAACCGGAGCATACCACCAAAAAGAAAAATGATTAAACCAACATGGTTTACATATGGACCCCATCTAGAAAAACGACCTTTTTCAGCAAGTATATTACCGTTTTCTTCACGTACTTCATATCGTTTTTTACGAAGTTTATCTTTTACAGTTTCTAAATCTGACTGGACATTTTGTAGTGTTGTACTTCCAAAGACACGCTGTCTTTTTAAAAAGTTCTCATGGCGTGTGATCCCTTGCTTTTTCAAAGCCTTATACAATGGAACTACACGATCAATACTACATATAATTAATGAAATACCAAGCATTGCGATTAAGACCATGTACCACCACGATCCATAAAGGTTATGAAATCCTAATTGGTAGTATAATCTTCCGGTAACACCGTATTCCTGCTCATAGAAATCTGCCGGATTCATTGCAGGCGGTATGTATAGTTCTTGTGGATAGATAGTCCCAAGTGCTGAAGCGACTAAAAGAGCGATTATTATCCATATCCCTACTTTTACCGATGAAAAGAAGTTCCAAATTTTATCGACTATCGTTTTATTATACGTTTGAGAGCGACGAGCACTCCCTTCATACCGCATATCTAACAGATTTTTCTTTTCAGTGTTTTCTTTATTTACTTTGACATCTTCAAGTGGTTTTCCACAAGCTTCGCAAAATATCGTACCGTGGGGATTAACGTGCCCACACTCACATTTTACATTCTCCATCAAAATAACTCCCTATGGCTTTATTTGCTCCATATTATGTTGTATCACCTTATCTGACATTTCTCCAGTAATAATGTTTACAACCTCTCCATTTTTATCGATAAATAGAGTAGTTGGCAATGGGTCAATGCCATAGGCATGTAGCAATTGTTCCCGCTTATCAATTACGACAGGGAATGATAAATCGTATTTGTCTATGAAGTTTTTCACACTAAATTCTGGTTCCCCAACATTGACAGCAATTACTTCAATACCTTGATCTTTATAATTTTGATACTGTTTGTCTATGTACGGAAATTCCCGTTGACACGGTTTACACCATGTACCCCAGAAGTTTAAGAATACACCTTTTTCCCCTCTGTATTCTGATAAACGATGCTGTTTTCCATCTAAATCAGTTACAACAAAGTCTGGCGCCATGTCTCCAACTGCTATTTTTTCTTTACTTGTAAAGAAATTAACATATAATGTGTAAACGAGTGCAGCGGCGAGGAGTGCTAGAATTATTGTTCGAAAAACTAGCCGTCGCTTTTTTCTCATCCTACTCTTCCCCTTTATGAAACTATTATAAATGCTATTTGGCTTTTGTTCGCAAAGTCAACTTTATGTAATATATTATTTTTTCAGAAAAGAAGGGTTAACCTAAAAAGTGAAAAAAAGCCTATGGTTCACATTATAGCATTTAATAATATAGTGACATTGTTAATATTATGAAGGTTATGTGACAATTGAGAATGGTTATTATCATAGACGTAAACTACCATTTCTGCAAGGTCACCTGGGGAAAATACTCCCCATATAATTTTTAGACTTGTCCTTACCTAACAACAAGCAAATACAGATATACCACTTTTATTTAAGTCTATTTCCTTGCGTACTTGCCAGTGCCCTTAGTTGCTTTACTTCGTGAGGAAGAAGTTCACGATGTCCACCTGTTTGTAATCCTCGAAGGTTTAGGAATCCAAATCTTTCTCTTTTAAGCTTTAGGACTTCATGTCCAATTGCTTCGAACATTCTACGAACCTGTCTATTACGCCCTTCATGGATCGTTAATTCGATAATTGCTGTTTGCTTTCGTTTATCCATTGACAATAGCTTTGCACGAGCTGGGGCAGTCATACCGTCCTCTAACTTAATTCCTCTTTCTAGCTGTCTTAATTTTTCCTTCGTAGGTATTCCTTTTACTTTAGCAACATACACTTTTTCAATCTCGTACTTAGGATGCATTAAAAGATTTGCAAAATCGCCATCGTTTGTTAATAAAATTAAACCCGACGTATCATAATCTAATCTTCCAATCGGATAAATTCTTTGTTTAATCTCAGAGAAAAAGTCCGTAACAACCTTCCTACCTTTATCGTCACTTACACTTGAGATAACTCCTCTAGGTTTATAAAACAAAAAATAAACAGGTTCTTCCCTTTCTAGTGGGATCCCGCTTACCTCAATTTTATCGTTTTGACCAACCTTTGTACCCAATTCTTTTACAACTTTCCCATTAACTCTAACATGGCCTGTCTGGATTAACTCCTCGGCCTTTCTTCTAGAAGCTACACCCGCATGAGCAATAACTTTCTGTAAACGTTCCATCTATGTTCACCTCTTAAACATCTTACTTGTTTATTTATTATTTCACAAGATAAAAACATTACCTAGTTTGTCCAATTACTTGTTTTCGTATAAAAGGTACTTAGACTTAAAGCAGAATCCCCCACTAAGTCTGGACTTGCTTGGTTTTGGGTTTAGTTTGCCGTATGAACGCCCAACTCGGCTGGACTTGCTTGATGTCGGGTACTCATTAGCAGTATCAACAACCAACTGATTAGGTGTGCGTGGGGTTGACAACCTATTATTTAATAAAACAAAAAACACGCCATACAGCGTGTTTTATCCAAATAATATAGTTACAATTAAGATACTAGCTACTATCCCAACAACATCCGCTAGTAAACCAACTTTAAGTGCATCTCCCATTTTTTTAATTCCTACAGCTCCGAAGTATACTGTAAGAACGTAGAAAGTTGTATCTGTACTTCCTTGCATAGTTGATGCAAGTCTCCCAATAAATGAATCAGGTCCATATGTAGCAATTAAATCTGTTGTCATTCCTAAGGCAGCCGTACCCGAAATAGGTCTAATCAGTGCTAAAGGTGCCACCTCAGCCGGAAAGCCTACGAACTCTAATGCAGGTCGAATAAGATTTATAAAGAACTCCATTGCTCCTGAAGCTCTAAAAATAGAAATTGAAACTAACATTCCTACTAGATACGGAATAATTGAAAATGCTATCTTAATTCCCTCTTTGCCACCCTCTACAAACGATTCGTATGTTGGGATACGTTTTGCTGTTCCGTATAGCAATATAAATCCTATGATTAATGGAATAAGCCAGAGTGATATCGTATTTATTATACTCATTTAGTACTATCACCCTTCCTTACTCTTCGGTAGTGAAAATATCTATCTATTATTATCGCTCCAATTGTTGAGCAGACAGTAGCCAGTAATGTTGTTCCAACAATTTCTGTTGGATTCGCTGAGTCATAGGTCATTCTAATTGCAATTACAGTAGTAGGTATTAGAGTCAAACTTGATGTATTTATTGCTAAGAACGTGATCATCGATCGACTGGCAGATGTTTTTCCACCATTAAGCTCTCGTAATTGCTCCATTGCTTTAATCCCCATTGGTGTAGCTGCATTTCCTAATCCAAACATATTAGCCATCATGTTTGATAACATATATCCCATTGCAGGATGATTTACAGGGACTTCAGGAAAAAGCCTACTAACAATCGGACGGAATAGCCTGGATAATTTATCTAAAAGTCCGGCCTCTTGAGCAATTCTCATTAACCCTAACCAAAAAACAAGTACACTTATTAGTCCAATACAAATTGTTACAGCTTCCGAAGCACCTTTAAATATTGCTTCATTAACCTCATTTATTGTCCCATTGACTAGTGCAAAAATAATTCCAATTATAGTCATAGCAACCCATATATAATTAACCATTATTTAACTCCTAAAATAACCATAAATATGCTCTTTAGTGTCTCCCAAAACGAGCCTTTGGGCTTTTCTACATTTCCATTATCAAAATAAATCGGCATTTCTTCGATTGTCTTATCTTCTAGATTTACTGTCAGTTTCCCTACCACATCAGGTACCGACTCTGCATTCCTCCAATTTTCCTCATCGGGTTTTACCAAATTTATATTAATCTTAACGTCTTTCTTTTCATTTTCTGTTAGTGGATATACAAAATCATGGTCAACAAAGACATTTCCTTTATAAAAACTATTTTTTACATTTTTAAGGTCGCCTTGTTTAACAATCTTTACTAACTCATACGAACTAAAGGCATTGTTAAACATATTCATATGGTCATTCCAGTCACTTGAAGCGTTAATAGTTACCGCGATTAAGTTGACACCATCCTTTGAAGCAGTAGACACAAGTGTCCTTTTTGCACGTTTGGTATAACCGGTTTTTCCACCGGTACTATATGGATAGAGTTTTGTTAGAAGCTTATTCTTATTTCTCCATACACGATCCCATTTTTCTGTTGGATTCGGTGCCTTGTATACCTTTGTACCAAAGATCTCTCTAAATTTCTCATTTTGCATAGCATACTGAGTCAATATAGCCATGTCATACGCAGTCGAGTAGTGATTCTCATGATCATCTAATCCATGAGGATTTGCAAACTCTGTATTTTGCATGCCTATTTCTGCTGCTTTTTGGTTCATTAGGAAAACAAATCCATCGAGACTCCCACCAACATGCTCCGCAATAGCAACAGCAGAATCATTTCCTGAGCGAAGCATTAATCCATAAACGAGGTGTTCTAGTTTTATCTTTTCGTTCGGTTTTAAATATAAGGAAGATCCCTCGGTATAAACTGCCTTTTCACTTACCTTAACCATATCGTCTAATTTACCTGACTCAACTGCAAGAATCGCCGTCATTATCTTAGTAATACTAGCAATTCTCATTTTTGAGTAGGCATTTTTTTCAAACAATATTCTACCTGACTCTTGTTCTATTAAAATGGCACTTTTGGCACTGACAGAAACTGCACTTGCCTTTTGAGGTAACATAGCCAAGAGAACTATTGCTATTATGAGCAAAATTACTCTTCTGCGAAAAAACGTCATAGAATCCCCGTCCCCTTTTGCTGTTTTGTACAAGTGTATGCAAAACATGTCCAACTATATGATTAAAATATGTACAATCTATAGAGGAATATAACACCCATAGAAAACTAACTGATTGCCATACAGTAAATACATAAACAAGGAAGGAGTTATATTTATACTAAATCCTTTTATGGATAAGATGTTTCAAAAAAAGAAAACTGACCATGCTGGTCAGTAGTTAATTCAGTATTTTTTTAAAATTGCTTCCATTGTAATCTTGAAGCATGCTGAAATCTTTGTTCTACTTCCTTCCAATTAACAACGTTCCACCAGTTATTAACGTAATCTTCCCTCACATTTTTATATTGAAGATAATAAGCATGTTCCCATACATCAAGTACTAATAACGGTATGGTATCCCACTGTGTCAAATTTTGATGTTTTTCTGCCTGTAAGATTTCTAATCGGCCTGATCTAGGTGCCCAAACAAGTATCGCCCAGCCAACACCTTCTACTTTGTTTGCGGCCTCAGTAAAGTGTTTTTTAAAACGTTCAAAACTTCCGAAGTCGTTATTAATTTGACGAAGTAAATTACGCCCTGGCATTCCTCCACCTTGAGGTGTCATCACATTCCAGAATATAGTGTGTAAGTAATGACCAGAGCCATGAAAAGCGGCTTCTCTCTCCCAATGCTTTAATAAATCATAGTTACCTGTTTCCCGTGCTTGTTGCATCATTCTTTCAGCCTTATTTAATCCATCTACATAGCTTTTATGATGTTTATCATGGTGAAGTCTCATTATCTCACTAGAAATATGCGGTTCTAACGCATCATATCTATATGGTAATGGGGGCAATTTATGTTGACCTATATCTACTCTTCTCATATCAACAATCTCTTTACCCAAATCTGATTCTGACGCTATCTGTGTACTTTCTTTGTAAAGCGCTTCCATATCATTAGTAAGATTTCGAATTGAATCAAATGTAATATTATTACGGACAGTTTCCAATGTCTTCTCAAATTCTTCTATTCTTGATAATAATTTTTCACTTCTAGTAATCGTAATTTCTTCTTTGAATTCTTCAAACCAGCTGGTAACCTCATCAACATATTGCCTATACTTATCTAAATGACTCATGATATCCTCCCTCAAGGTTAATCGTCACTATCGTATGCAATTTATTTTTAGCCGTGACAATTATCTATCTGAAAACTCGAGTTAGTTAGACATTCAATGAACAAAGGTTTACAATCACCCTCACATTCACCTTTTTGGGCGCCCTTACATATGCATACAAGGAACATATTGGAGGTGTGCATTTTGAATACTACATTTGAAACTGAAGCATTGTTTGAAACAAAGTTTTGGATGCAAATATTAGGTGATCACAGTAGATTTATACATGATTCCTTGGCACCTAGTGAGCACAAAAGAATAAATCAAGCAAAAAATTTTATAGAGATCTTTGATCAACTACTACAAACAGTGAGTCAACCCACACAAAGTAGGGAATTACTTCTTTTAATACAACAAGGAAAAAATGCCGGTGAGCAGCTTCGTCATTTCAAACTTGACATAATTAAGTCTCAATTAATTGACGACGTCAAAATAACATTAACACCCTCATTTATTAACCATATGGTAAATGAATTAGATGAGTGGCTCCGAATATCAAGTTTTTTAGTGGAAGGAAAGCAGGTTCCACCAACTCATGTATTACATCATCATCTAATATGGTTACTTGATGCCGCAGGGCACGCAGGTGGCATTGTATCGAACTTAGATCGTGTGGAAAAAGACTTAGTTAAGAAAAGTGAGAAGTTTATGAAAGAGTGGGAGGATTTTTATTTAAAAGCAGTAGAATTAGTTGGATTCCTTCGCACAAATCAATTCGAATTCCCTGCACTTTCACGTTTTAATAATGACGTTGATTTAGAGATGAAGATTTTTAAAGGTTTCTTAGAGGAATTAGAAGAAATGGAACTAAATAAAGAGATTCTTGGTGTATTAACACCGTTAATGGCAGATCACATGGCAAGAGAGGAATGTTATTACTTAACTAAGCTGGCAGAGACTGCGAAGGACATTCAGCAACCTGAATGTGACCCTACAAAACCACGAACAACTTCATAGAAAAAATAAGCATATCTACCAGCTGAAATTTCATTAGAAACTCGGCGATTGCCAAGCCTTTAGGAGAAAGCAGAGCCGTAGTTGCACTTATGCTGAAAGGAAAGAATTTTATACTTTCTTTCTGCTAAAAAAATAACCACAGAGTCTCCTCTGTGGTTATCCTGTATTATTTAGATTGTTGCATCTTTGTTCGGTAGTCTGTTTCATAATACTCTAGTTCTTCTCTTACGGTCTGAAAACCACTCTCAAGAGAAACTAATACGTCTTGCAATGAGCCTGGGGCTGTCTTTCTAAATCTAAGAGAATTTTTACCAGTGTAGGCAGATCTGCTATCCTCATACCACATATCATTTTTTGGAGTAAAGAACTCTTCTATGCACTGATGATAAACTCTATACAAGACCTTTTCAGCTGCTGCTTTCCTAAAGGGTTCAGTCCATAGCACAACGCGAATAGCGTCTAAGCCCTCTTCACAGAAGACTACTAATCTACGGATATTAGATAGAAGGGATTCATAATATTCCTTTTCACCTGGTGTCTCCTCAAGTAGAGAGTGGATTGTTTTATCATTCAAATACGTCGATAATGTTGTTACTGTTTGTTTCAGAAAGCTTTCAACTTGCTCTGTTTGTGATTTAACAATCATATTCCCCATATGCGTAACCCCTCCACAGATAATGGATACTCAAATTTTCTTATTTATTATTGCTCAATGAATTCAAGAGGTGTTTTTATTTCATACTGGTTTTTCTCTAGTAGCTGGCTAATCATTTCTTGGAACTTCTCAAATTTAATTCCTTTGAAATGCTCTTCGAAGTTTTTAAGGTTATTAATATAAACTCGTTTTCGATGGCGATACCCTGGATTTTTCAGTAAACAAACCAGAGCTACAATTTCCTTAAAAGTAACTTCCTTTGAACCTATTGAGAATACTGGATCTTCTGTAAACGGTGTGAATGTTGAAAATTGCTCATCAAAATGACGTAAATATAATACTTGGAATGTCTTTTCTTCTCCTTCTTCAATGAAGGTTACCTCTGAACGATTAAAGAAGTCTTCAAAAGTATTTGATTTAGACTTTTCTAATTCATATCCATCAAATTGCTTAATTATCATTAAATTCACCTCATAACTAGTACCATTTTCCAATTAACTTACCTACATATTACCATATATCATTGGTTTAAAGTGATTTTAATTTGAATCATCTAGGGTTTCCTGGAATCTTTCAAAAAATAAATCTGCTTCCTCTTGAACAAATTGTTCATCTACTTTATCTGGTAAAGGTGGCAATTCTTTTAGTGTCCTTAATCCGAAATATTCCAAGAATTCTTTAGTCGTTCCGTAAAGGATTGCCCGCCCTGTTCCATCCACTCGACCAACTTCTTTAATTAATGCCTTAGCAGCGAGGGTATGAATTGGTCTTTCAGTTTTGACACCTCGTATATCTTCAATCTCAGCACGAGTTATGGGTTGTCGATACGCAATAATTGCCAAAGTTTCTAATGCAGCCTGTGACAAAGTGTTTGTTGAAGGAGATTCAACAAGCCTTTTTAGATATACAGCATGCGCCTTCTTTGTTGTAAGTTGATACGTACCTGCAACCTCAACTAAGTGAATTCCTCTATCTGCTTTCTTATAACTTTTTAGCAAATCATCTATAATATCCAGTGCAGTTTGTTCGTTTATTTCTAAAACAATTGAGAGTTGTTTCAAAGTTAAGCCCTCATCACCAGCTGCAAAAAGAAGTCCCTCAACAATTGCTTTAAAGTCTACTAATTTCATTTCGATTAACTCCTTTCCAAACTCGATATAAAAATATCTGAAAAGTTGTTTTGTTGTTCGATAAAAATCATATTATTTTTCATTAATTCAAGTATTGCCAAGAATGTTACAACAATGTGGTTTTTATCGTGATAAGGAAAAAGGTCTGTGAATTTCTTCTTACCCTTAAAGCCTCTTAATTCCTTAACAATTTCCTCCATACGCTTTTCAATTGGAATTTCTTGTCGTGTAATTCTTGTTGATAAAGGCTTCTGAAGCTTTTTTCGACGAAGGAGCTTTTGAAAAGCACCTAACATATCGTATAGATTTACATCCAATGAACGGTCAACACTTATATCCTTTGCATATTCACTTAAGTCACTAGGTGGCTTTGTGAATATTTGCGAACGTTCCTCTTCTAGTACCTTCAAATCTTCTGCAGCCTCTTTATATTTCCGGTATTCTATCAATCTATTCATTAATTCTTCTCTTGGATCTTCTTCATAGTCCATATCTATTTCTTCATCAAGGAGTTCTTCCTCCTGTTTAGGCAGTAACATCTTACTTTTAATTGCTAATAAAGTTGCGGCCATAACTAAATATTCACTTGCGATATCTAATTGAAGCTCTTTCATTGTATGAATATAAAATAAGTATTGCTCGGTAATTTCCGAGACCGGGATATCATATATATCAATCTCCAATCGATTGATTAAGTGAAGCAAAAGGTCTAAGGGACCCTCAAAAGTATCAATCTTAACATTGTAATGCTCTTGCACATTCATCCCACCAAATAAAAGTATACACTTGAGACTTTCATTTTATTGTAACACATTAACAATGCTTAGGACATGCATAAAAAAAGTACCAGATTTCGTTTAGGAAAATTACCTAAAGTGAAAATGAAAAACTTTATTTTTTATTCAAATACATGGCACTAGCCCACACATGAATGATAAAAACTCATACTATAACTGTGTAACAAAGATATTTATTAGGAGGTAATTACAAATGGGTGACGGATACAACTTCGGAGGCGGATTTGCCTTAATCGTAGTATTGTTTATTCTTTTAATTATTGTTGGTGCAGCTTGGTTCTAAACAAAAGATTTGCTGATCAATAAATGACAGTAATGAAGTTTGCATCTTAGGAAGGTACTCGTATACTTTCATAGAAAGTGTTCAGCATTGAAGCTGAACACTTTCTGTTTTTTCATGATTTTGGTAATAAATATATGATAAACTACATTTACATAGTGTAAAAGGAGTGTTATTTCATTTGTATCCAAAAGCCTATATTGATTATTTAATACACTTCCATTGTGATCGTGACTATTTTGAATGCCATGAAGTATTAGAGGAGCACTGGAAAGAAGATACCAAACAGGATAGAAAACCACATTGGGTTGCTTTAATTCAGGTAGCCGTTTCACTTTATCACCATAGAAGAGAGAATTTCCCTGGTGCCCTCAGAATGATGAAAAGCGCGATTTCTATCATAAGAGAACAAAGTTACGAATTAGAAAAGTTGGGATTAAATATTGTTGAATTACATTCCATACTTCAAAAAGAATATACTGCTATACAAAACAAGGTACCATATAAAAGCTTTAACTTGCCAATTAATGATAAAAAGCTACTGGAAATTTGTAAAAGCAAATGTTCAAACGAAGGAAAAACTTGGGGGATGAGCAGTGACATGTCTGATGAACAATTGGTTCATAAGCACAGTCTAAGAGATAGAAGTGATGTCATTGCAGAACGAAAAAGACAAATAGCTCTCAAGCAAAATAGATTTAAATAACACCACATATAATTCAAAAAAGACGAAAGAAGGACAGCCGAAGTGGCTGTCCTAACAATTTTCTTCTGTAAAATCACATTTTTCAAAAAAGGCTGCAGTATGTTCATTTGGTTTTAATTCTTTGTCTTGGAATGTTTCCTTTAGTGCCTTTACCATTTTCTTACCAATTCCTTGGTAACGATGAGATGGATTAACACATATATGTTGTATTTCAACTTGGTCCCCATCATGGATTGTTGTTCCGATAATTCCTACAATATCTTCTTCCTTCCATAAGAATAACTGCTTGGTATCATCTGTTTCATATTGCTTCATAGTTGATTGCAGGTTCTTTAAATCCTTTTCGGTCGGCATAAATGAAAGAAGCCCCATTGCGATTTTCTCATAATTCTTTTTATAACGAATTAACATATAAATCCCTCATTATCGAAAAACTTTCCTACTACTTATCGACTAGTGAACTAGCCTTAATATATTAATTAAGAGTATCACTTTCTAATACTTTTTTCCATAGAAACTTATAAAAAGTAGAAAGTATATCACCTTTATACAGATTTTATTACTAACTATCTTTATTAGACTAACATAGTAAAAATGCTTATATAGTTGAGGCAAAAGGATGTACCAATAGTAGTATATCGTTTTTATTTAACTCTTTTACACCCTTAAATTTAAATTATATCCAATAATTGTATTTTTAATACAGTTATTCAGAGTTTATTCAAAAGAACGAGAAAGGTTTGCCATTTCAATTGCCGACACAGCTGAATCCCAGCCCTTATTTCCTACCTTTGTTCCAGCTCTTTCGATTGCTTGTTCAATTGTATCTGTTGTTAATACTCCAAAGATTACAGGCGTGCCAGTTGCAAGTGCAGTAGATGCAACACCTTTTGCAACTTCATTACAAACAAAATCATAGTGAGAAGTAGCACCTTGTATAACCGTACCTAACGTAATAACAGCATCGTACTTTTTAGATTCAGCCATTTTTTTTGCGACTAACGGAATTTCAAAAGCTCCAGGTACCCACGCAATCTCAACATCACTTTCATTTACACCATGTCTCTTTAGAGCATCTAATGAACCGCTTAATAATCTATTTGTAATAAACTCATTAAAACGAGCAACTACAATTCCTATTTTTAACCCTGTTCCAACTAAGTTTCCTTCATAAATTCTATTCATAATGATCCTCCTATGTTATAAGTTATTTTTTCTATTTTTTTAAAAATGAAACATATGCCCTAGTTTTTCATTTTTAGTTTTTAAATATTTCTCATTTGCTTTATTGACTTCCATTTGGATTGGGATGCGATCAACTACTTCTAGTTCATAGCCTTCTAATCCTGCAATCTTCCTTGGATTATTTGTTAAAAGTTTCATCTTAGAGACTCCAATATCCTTTAATATTTGAGCTCCAATACCGTAATCTCTTAGATCAGGCAAGAAACCAAGCTTCTCATTTGCCTCTACTGTATCATAGCCTTCTTCTTGAAGTTTATAAGCACGCATTTTATTCAGCAGCCCAATGCCCCTGCCTTCTTGCCTCATATACAATAAAACTCCTGCGCCTTCTTTTTCTATTTGAGTTAATGCAGCATGAAGTTGCGGTCCACAGTCACATCTAAGTGAACCAAAAACATCTCCAGTTAAACACTCAGAATGCACTCTAACAAGAGTTGGCTCAGATGGACTAATGTCACCTTTAATTAATGCTATATGCTCTTTGCCATCAACTACATTTGAGTAACCAACTGCACGAAATTCCCCATACTCGGTCGGAAGAATAACCTCAACTTCTTTTTTAACAAGCTTCTCCTTGCGATTTCGATAGCGAATTAAGTCCTCAATTGTAATCATTTTAAGTTTGAACTCATCTGCAATCTTGCGTAATTCAGGAACCCTTGCCATAGTCCCATCCTCATTAATAATTTCACAGATTACTCCTGCAGGCTCTGCTCCACTTAGCTTTGCTAAATCTACGGCAGCTTCAGTATGACCTGCTCTACGGAGAACTCCCCCATTCTTTGCAATAAGTGGGAATACGTGGCCTGGTCTTTTAAAATCTGTTGCCTTTGATTCAGGATTTAATAATTCCATTATAGTTGCCGATCTCTCATGAGCACTAATGCCTGTTGTTGTAGTTTTATGGTCTATGCTTACTGTAAACGCAGTCCCATGCGGGTCAGTGTTGTGTGTTACCATAGGTTCAAGACCTAGTTTATTTGCTAATTGTTCAGTAACAGGTACACAAACTAATCCACGGCCATGCGTAATCATAAAATTGATAACCTCTGGTGTAGCACGATCTGCTAATGCGATAAAATCTCCCTCATTCTCTCGATCCTCATCATCGCAAACAATAACTACTTTTCCATTCATAAGGTCTTCTATTGCTTCTTCAACTGAGTCAAACATAGTGAATTCCCCCTTTTTCGGATCTTGGTCTTATTTAAAGCCATGTTCTTCTAAGAAACCCGCTGTAATGGATGATTTGTTTGTTTTTCCATTTTCAAAAGACCTTTGAATAAATTGATTGACATATTTTCCTAACATATCGCATTCGACATTTACGATATCACCTATCCCCTTGTCCTTTAGTATGGTTTCAGATAACGTATGAGGTATAAGTGAAATAGTAAATGTTTTATCCGAGAGCCCAAAGACAGTTAGACTAGTACCATCAACAGCGATTGATCCCCTCATTATAATAAATTGATGTAATTCTTCTGGTACCTCAATTTCATAATAAACAGCGTTGCTCTTTCTTTCTTTTCTAACTATCTTCCCAATTCCATCCACGTGACCAGAGATAAAGTGACCACCAAAACGTCCATTTGCAGCCATTGCTCGCTCAAGGTTAACCGGGTGATTTCTATGTAACGTACGTAAGGATGTTGATTTTACAGTTTCTGGCATAACGTCTACTGTAAAACCATCTGTCGTATATGACGTAACCGTTAAACAAACACCATTAACTGCAATGCTATCTCCGAGGTTAACATCCTTTAGTATTTTGTTAGCACTAATTTCAATCTCAATTGCATCTTGAGATCCATTCATCCTTTTAATCTTGCCTATTTCTTCAATAATGCCTGTAAACATATTCTCTCATCCTTATCAGATTGGTTCAGATACGATTTTTACATCCTCTCCAAGTTGAGTTACTGATTTGATCTTAAGCTGCAAAGAACTTGAAAGGGTCTCAATTCCACTCCCTCCTACTGAGGTTGGAGCATTTTTTCCTCCTATCAGTTTAGGAGCAATGTAAGTTATTACTTGATTAATTGCCTTCTCTTTTAAAAAGCTTCCGTTCACTTCCGCACCGCCTTCAACAAAAACAGAAGAAATACCTTCTTCTCCTAGTAAAGTAAGAACACTTGAAATTGTTGGCCTGTGCTCATTCACTTGAAGAATTCTTACTCCCTTTTTATTTGTAAAAGGATGCCTTTGTTCCGGATTAACTCCATTACCTATGATAATCCATGTTTCTGCCTGGCCATCATTTAAAACCGTAGCATCTATCGGCGTACGCAGTGAGGAGTCTAAAATAATTCGAATTGGGTTCTTCCCAGTTCCATTAGGTAGTCTTGTTGTTAAACTTGGATTATCAGCTAATACAGTATTTACTCCTACTAAAATGGCATCATGGGTACTTCTATAAAGATGAACATCAAGTCTTGACTCTTCACCGGTAATCCACTGGCTTTCTCCTGTTACTGTAGCAATCTTTCCATCAAGGGTAGTTGCTGATTTTAGAGTAACAAATGGTGTTTTGTTTTCTAAGTAATGATAAAAAACTTTATTTAATTCATCAGCTTGTTCTTTACAAACACCAACCATAACTTCTATTCCTGCATTTCGTAATTTACTAATCCCTTTGCCTCCCACTAGAGGATTAGGGTCAGTAGTTGCTACGACCACTCGCTTTACATTGCTTTTTATTAACAAATCAGCACAAGGTGGTGTTTTCCCATGATGACTACAAGGTTCAAGGGTGACGTATATCGTTGCATTTTCGGCATTTTGTCCGGCCATATGTATTGCATGTACCTCAGCATGAGGCTCACCAGCTTTTAAATGTGCACCAATTCCGACAACACGGCCATCCTTAACAACAACAGCACCTACAACTGGATTTGGAGTTGTTTGACCTACTCCAGCTTTAGCAACATTAATGGCCAAATTCATATAATCTTGATCTCTCAAAAGCTTCACTCCTTTATGGCAAATCTGTAAGTAAATAGGGAGCTATGTATATCTACAAAACAAAAAAGACCTAGGAAATAAGATTCCAGGGTCTTTTAAAGTCTCAAATAAAATAGTGATGTGCTTTTTTCCATACCAAATAAACGGTACGAATTGCAATTTTCAGCATACCAACACTACCTATCCTTCTCCCATCCAGACTATACTGTCGGCCCTGGATTCTCACCAAGTCCACCATTCTAAAAACTATAGAATGGGTCACGGGCTTAGAACGACTGTTCATCACCGCCGGTTGGGAATTTCACCCGACCCCGAAGGAATACATTATTAATTTATTACTGTAATTGAAAACAGTATAGCACAATATAATATTATTTTGTGGTAATTTACTCATTTAAATACAAAGGATAAACAACTATGGCATTTATTGTACATATTTATGTAGTAAAAATGTTATTTAATTTACGATAAATACCCAGTAGATAATACCCCAGCCAATTGCCATCAAGCCTAATAGGCCAAATAAACCCCAATTTCTTTTTTTCATTTCAACGTTCACCTCTTGCTTATTATAAGACAAGAAAAAAGACACAACAAGAAATTAACCAGTTGTGTCTTAGCTTAAAACTCTTTCTTACTCTTCGTATACTTTAACTTCTTTCATTACATCGCCTTGACGTATACGGTAAATTGAATCTAATCCTTCGATAACCTGACCGAAAACAGTGTGTACACCATCAAGGTGAGGTTGTGGTTCATGAACGATAAAGAACTGGCTACCACCAGTATCTTTTCCTGCATGTGCCATAGATAGTGCTCCAGCAATATGCTTATGTGGATTACCTTCAGTTTCACACTTAATTGTATAACCAGGACCACCAGTTCCGTTACCTCTTGGGCAACCTCCTTGAGCAACAAATCCAGGTATTACTCTATGAAATGTTAATCCATTATAGAAACCTTCATTCGCAAGCTTTTCAAAATTTGCTACAGTTCCTGGAGCGTCTTCTGGAAATAATTGCGCTACTATTTTTTCTCCGTTTTCAAACTCAATGCTAGCTTTTTTCATTTGAAACCTCCGTCCATTTCTTTTCGTCAATATGTATTGAACGGTTTTAATTTTACTATAACTGTTTTCAATAATCCAATTTGAGAGGGGCCATTTTTCCTAAATCGAAAGTAAATAGATATATTTGGTAAAAATTATTGTATAATATGTATGATTACTGATTAACTTGTCTTTAAATTTAAAGGAGGTAACAAATTTGAAATATAGGTCATTGCTTTCATTCGTACTCGTGTTCACACTGCTATTTCCGGCAATCACACTCGCAGATGCAGCACCAGGTGATGTCATAATTACTTTAGGAGAGGACTTAACTGAAGAGCAGAAACAAGCCATTCTCGAAGAAATGAAAGCTCCTGAAGATCCACAAATCGTTTACGTAACAAACGAGGAAGAACATCAATATCTTGGACAATACATTCCGAAAGCTAGAATCGGTAACAAAGCTTTATCATCTGCTTCGATCACAATTGAAGAGGAAGGCACTGGTCTAGACGTAACAATAACAGAGCAAATTAAACTCATAACTGAGGAAATGTATGCAAATGCATTAATTACAGCCGGCGTTAAAGATGCCACAATTTATGTGACTGCCCCTGGTAATGTCTCTGGGACAGCTGCGTTGACTGGTATTATTAAAGCCTATGAAATATCATCAGACCAAGCAATTCCGGAAGATGTAAAGCAAGTTGCAAATGAAGAAATGGTAGAAACAACAAAATTAAGCGAAAAATTTGGTGCAGAAGATGCCGCTAACCTAATGGCAAAAATCAAAGATGAAATTGCAAAAAACGCACCTGAGAATGATGAAGAACTCAGAACTATTATTATAAATGCAGCAAACGAATTAGGAATTAACCTCTCAGATGAAGACATACAACGCCTAATGGATCTATTTAATAAGTTAATTGATTTAAACATTGACTGGAATCAAGTTGGTGAACAATTAAATCTTGCAAAAGAAAAGCTCACTAACTTCTTGGAATCAGAAGAAGGCCAAGGATTTTTAGATAAACTAAAGGAGTTTTTTGTTAGTTTAATAGATGCGATTAAAAATCTGTTTAAGTAAATAATAAAAAGCGAAGAGAGCTTTTCTCTTCGCTTTTTTAATCAATAACTTTACTCTTTAACGGTATATCTAGGCGTACTAAGTCTTCGTAGCTTTCACGTTGGACAACTAATTGTTCATCCCCGTTTTCAACAAATACTACAGCAGGTCTAGGAATCCGATTATAATTATTAGACATGGAGTAGCCGTAAGCTCCTGTACAGAAAACAGCCAGCATATCATTAGAATTCGCTTTTGGTAAAGGTAAATCCCAAATTAACATATCACCTGATTCACAGCATTTACCTGCTATAGATACTGTTTCTTCAACAGGATCAGAAACTCTATTTGCTAGTACAGCTTCGTATTTTGCCTGGTATAATGCTGGGCGAATGTTATCAGTCATTCCACCATCAATAGCAAGATATTGGCGAATATTAGGAACCTCTTTTCTTGAACCAACAGAATAAATGGTTGTTCCTGCATCACCAACGAGCGACCGGCCGGGTTCTATCCATATTTCTGGTATGCCAATTCCGAGTTCATCAGCCTGTTTTTTCACTTCTGCGATAATTTCTTCAACGTAGCTTTGAACAGGAAGTGGAGAATCTTCGTTGGTATATCTGATACCAAAGCCGCCTCCAAGATTCAAGACAGTCGGTATAAAACCAAATTGCTCCTTCCAATCCTTCATCTTTGCGAACATCTTACCAGCTGCTACAACAAAACCTGTTGTTTCAAATATTTGCGAACCAATATGGCTATGGATTCCCAATAAATTTAGGTATTTTGAATGTAACACCTGTTCAACTGCTGCATCAGCTTGACCATTCTCTAGGCCAAACCCGAATTTAGAATCTTCTTGGCCAGTTAAGATATAATCATGCGTGTGTGCTTCAATACCTGGTGTTACGCGTAGTAAGATTGGAACTGTTGTGTCATTCTCAATACAGACCTGTTCTAATAATGAGATTTCATAAAAATTGTCAACAACAATACAACCAATTTTGTTTTTAATTGCCATATCAAGCTCTTCATAGCTTTTATTGTTTCCATGAAAATGGATTCGTTCTGATGGAAAACCCGCTTGAATCGCAGTAAATAATTCTCCACCGGAAACCACATCTAAGGAAAGGCCCTCTTCTTCAACTAACTGAATCATAGCTACTGTTGAAAAAGCTTTACTGGCATATGCTACTTGCGCATTAATATTTAGTCTTTTGAAGGTATCACGAAAACCCCTTGCTCGTTCCCTGATAAGTGCAACATCATATACATACAGCGGAGTACCATATTTCATTCCTAATTCTACTGTATCTACTCCACCAATTTCTAAGTGGTTTTTATCATTTATTTTGCTAGTCCCATGTAAATACATCCAATCCCTCATTCCACTGTACAAATAAATTTTACGATTTAGAGCAATTGCAGAAAATGAAAAAGACAACTAACAACACATAGTCATCAGCTGTCTTTTCTTTAATGCTGTGCTATATTAAAAATACATTAACACAACGTTTTTAGACGTGCAACCCCTATTGTTTATGTGGGTTTTGAGGATGTACAATGCTTGGTCGCAGTTTTGCACCTGGAACAGAAGTACGGACAATTATTTGCCAAAACGCTTTTGGATTGAATGGTAAAAATGGCCACAAATACGGGGTATTTAAAGAGCGAATCCTAGCCAATAGCAAGAAATATACTGTACAACCTACCACAAAACCAGGGACCTTAAAGATCGCAACGACGATTAAAAGGAATAATCTTGCTATTTTATTTGCTGCACTCAACTCATAGCTAGGCGTTGCAAAAGTTCCAATTGCAGCGATAGCAACATACAAAATAACCTCCGGAACAAATAATCCAACATCTATGGCAATTTGTCCAATTAATGCTGCTGCTATAAGACCCATAGCAGTAGATAAAGGAGTTGGTGTATGGATTGCAGCCATTCGCAAAAATTCAATTCCTGCATCAGCTAGAAATATTTGTACTACTACAGGAATATTTGATTCTTTATTAGGTCCAATATAATCTATTGCTTGCGGTATTATATTTGGCTCTAACACCATTAGAAACCATAAAGGAAGCAGAAAGATTGAAGCCAAAATTCCTATAAACCTTGTCCAGCGTAGTAGTGTACCTACTGCTGGTGCTTGACGGTATTCTTCGGCATGTTGTACATGATGAAACATTGTTACTGGGGTTATAATTACACTTGGTGATGTATCAACCATAATAACAACGTGACCTTCTAATAAATGGTTAGCTGCCACATCGGGTCTCTCTGTATATCTAACAAGGGGATAAGGATTGAAACCCTGCTTTACAATAAATTCTTCAATTGTTTTATCAGCCATCGTCAAGCCATCTGTATTAATTGCATTTAATTCGTTACGTATAACGTCGACAAGGCCCGGATCTGCTACATCTTTAATGTAAGATATACAAATATCCGTCTTTGAACGTTCTCCTACTTGGAGAATTTCTGTTCGTAATCTCTCATCACGAATTCTTCTCCGGGTAAGTGCTGTATTTACTATTAAATTCTCTGTGTATCCGTCTCTCGCGCCACGAATCACTTTTTCAGTATCTGGTTCTTCGGGTTGTCTTCCTGGATAACTCCTTACATCAACTGAAATGCCGGAATCTTCACCTTCAACAAATATAATTATAAGTCCTGAAAGTAATTTATCTACTGACTCATCTAAATTTTTTACTGGGCTTACTTGTTGATGTACTAAACGATTCTCAATAATTTGCATAGCTTGATTAGAGTTTTTTTCCTTATCATTTACATTCACTAGCTCCTTGAGGAGTTGAATTATAAATGTTGTATCACACAGGCCGTTTAAAAAATAGATGTGTACTTCCTTATTTAGAACTCTAATTCTTCTAACACCAATATCAAAACTACCTGTCCCCATACCAATACGTTTTTCAAAAAAGTCTTTATTTTTTATTATATCAGGAGAGATTGGAGTCTTCGTTTTTTGACTTTGTACGATTGTAACCACTCCTTTCTAATATTAACTCTACTGCTTGTTTTGTAATGGGAGCGCCTCTACGAATATCGTCCTTTCTGGCCATTTTACCAATATCCCCGATTCCTACAATTATTGGTACATTTAGTTCATCAAGGCAGTATACTGTATCACCATTTATGCGACCAATATCATATTCCGCTATTCCACTTTTATCTACACCATACTGAGTAAGGTTTCCATCTCGGTCAATGCTTATATCTACCCTCGACCACTCTGTCTGGTGAGTTTTTGAAGCAACCGCTATGATTCCAAGCACTTCAATTTGGTTATGTTTTGCAACATATTTAAGAGCCCTCTCACCTGCACCTTCTCCAAGGTACCCACTATCATCAAACATTACAAAAACAGGGTCATTAGGTGCCTGTAAAATTAACTCTACAATCTGTTCGCCAGTTAGTGTTGTTGGGTTACCCATAGATTTTGAAATACAGCGACCTCCTACTTCCTTCGCCACGTATTCAATTGTCTTTAGTGCATATTCATCACCATCTGTTACTAGAATTACTTTTCTTCTAGTCAACTCCATCTACCATTACCCTCTCGGTCTGAATATCAACGCTACTAAAAATGAAAACAGTATAGCAGAAGATATTCCAGCAGAAGTAAGCTCAAAGATTCCCATAGCTATTCCAATAAAACCATGGTCTTTTGCACTTTGCATTGCTCCATGCAAAAGAGAATGGCCAAAACTTGTTATTGGAACAGTAGCTCCAGCTCCAGCAAACCTTATTAAATTGTCGTATAAATCAAATCCATCAAGCACTGCACCTGATACAACAAATATACTCATTACATGTGCCGGAGTTAATTTTGCAAAATCTAATAAGAGTTGTCCGATGATACAAATTAATCCACCCACTAAGAATGCATATAAATATTCCATAGCTTACTCACCACCTTGTACATGTTCCAACACAACACCATGTGCGATTGTAGGAATTGACTCCTTTTGTTGAATCATTGTAGGACTTAACAATGCGCCTGTAGCAACAATCATAATCTTTTTTAAATTTCCGCTTAAAAGTTCTTTATATAGATGTCCATATCCAACAATTGCTGAACATGCACATCCACTTCCACCAGCAAAAACATCTTGATCTGAGCGATACAGCATAAGTCCACAATCATTATGTTTATTACCCAAGTCGTAGCCTTCGTCTTTTAGTAACTCCTTAACAATCGGACTCCCCACTCCTGATAAATCACCTGTTACAATTAAGTCGTATTCATCCTGGTTGATATTGAGGTCTTTAAAATGCTGAACAATAGTATCAGCTGCTGCGGGGGCCATTGCAGAACCCATATCAAAAGGATTGGTTATTCCCAGATCTGCAACTTTTCCAATCGTTGCTGACGTAATTCGTATAGGACCTTTTTCTTTACTAACCAATGCTGTTCCTGCGCCAGTGGCCGTATATGTTGCAGAATCTGGCTTTTGACCACCATATTCTGTTGGATATCTAAATTGACGTTCAGCAGTAGCATTATGACTGCTTGTGGATGCTAAAATCCGGTTTGCAAATCCACCGTCAACTAATGCAGAGCCAACTGCTAGAGTCTCCATTGAAGTTGAGCAAGCACCAAACATACATAAAAGTGGAATTTTATTTTGCCTTGCTACATAGTTAGTTGTTACATTTTGGTTTAATAAATCCCCTGCTAGAAATAAATCTATATCCTCATTTGTTAAGTTAACTTTTTCAAGACAAGCTTCAATGGATTGCTCCATCAACCTTCTTTCGGCAAATTCCCAACTATCTTCACCACAATGCAAGTCTTTATGTCTAATATCAAAAGCGTTTCCTAGAGGTCCATCAGACTCTTTTGGTCCAACAGCTGTTCCAGTTGAGTTTAAGTAGATTTCATTTTGAAAAACCCATGTTTGCTTTCCGACTAGTTTCATCCTGTTCACTCCCTTTCATCAGGATACGGTGAGGTTAAACAAGTATCGAATAACCCCAACTATATATGCTGATACTGCTCCAAAAACAATAACACTACCAGCAAGTTTAAACATATTTGTAGCAATACCTAAAACAATACCTTCACTTTTATATTCCATAGCAGCACTAGTCATTGAATTTGCAAATCCTGTAACAGGCACCGCTGACCCCGCACCTGCAAATTGTCCAAGCTTGTCATATAGTCCGAACCCTGTTAACAAGGATGAAATAAGTATTAAAGTGGCTACTGTTGGGTTACCTGCATCTTGTTGTGAAAAATTAAAAACCGAAATATAGAAATTCTGGATACCCTGTCCAATACAACAAATTGCTCCACCAACAAGAAATGCCTTCAAACAATTAATCAAATATTTAGGTTTTGGCTGGAATTTTTTAATACTATTTTTATAATCATCCTTAATCTTCTTTTTAGCCATCTTTAAACCTCTCCTTGATGTAAGTTACTTTACAAAGTAAATCCATTGAAATAATGAACCAGCAATTTTTCCAAATACAATCGCCATGACTAAAATAACAATTTTATTTGCTATGCCAATTCGTTTGGCTAATATGGGAAAAACATTCAATACCTCCGTAAGAGCAGCAGCAAGCATTCCAACGAAAATCCCACTTGCCAGCCCAATTGGAAGTAATAGATATTCCCACAAATCAAAGCTCTTAAGATTAAGCGTGAACCACCCACCCGTAACAGCGCCTAGAACAACACTCCATTCATAAAAATGAATAAACTTCATTGTTTTTGTTAATTGTGTTAGCCGCGGAATAATTCCCAAAACCGTTAAAAATGCTACAAATCCAGAACCTACAGCAAGTCCACTAGATAATCCAATAAAGACAATAAATAAAATTTTAATTGTCATCGATATGTTTCATACTTTCTTTGTTTTCGGTCATAATTAAGTAATTATCTAGATCTTGTTGATAATTGAACATCTCAACCTCTAGTGGACTTGGTTCTTCATTAATTCTTTTCCGGAAGAAATGATTAAAAAATAAAATCATCCCTAGACCTAAACCAATTGAATAAGGTATTTGTAAAAGCAAAGGCTTGGACACTTCTTCTCCCGTTATCATTGTGTAAATTCGTTGATGCACTTCTCTCATTGAAACATCCTCATGAAAGTTCATCATAGTTAATGCTGCACCCACGAATAATAAAAACCAAACAGCCACAAATAATGCAGCTGAGTACTTCCCTTTCTTTATAACGATTTCTACTATTGTCTGAGCTGGTCCAACTGTTTGAATGTCTGAATCAGGAAATTGTTTTCTAATATGATCAATTACTTTCATCGCATCGATAACGACAATATTTTTATCTTTCTTTGTTACATGATGGACCACAAGCTTTTTTATAATCTCAGCCGTTTGTTCAGTTGTACTTAATTGAGCAATATGACCAATAGTAACTGTTGCATCGGGTTTAACCTGTACGCGATGGCGCAGTCTAACATAGATTGTTTTTTCCATCACCTTCACACCCTACACATTGTTTTCCTTATATATGTAGTATGTTATTTCTTCTTGTTCTAATGCGATAGTGGGTCAAACTCCATTAATTACCACATGAAAAAGTAAAGTTTAAAGATGATTGAAAAACTTAATTATTAACGATTAATGTACAGAAGCGCAAGCGCCTTGGAAAAAGGAACATCGACTAAAAGCCGCCACGTCCTGTGACGAACGTCGATGTCAGCACATCCTCGAAAATGCTTTGCATTTTCTTCGTGCGATGCTTATGCTGCCGGAGCATTCCTTGTCCTGTGCAAGTCCGACAAGCGCTGGCCGACTAAAGTCGCCACGTCCTGTGGCAACGTCGGCACTAGCACATCCTGTGCGTCGGAACCCCCACGAGGAGGCTCGAAAAAAAGCAAAGCTTTTTTCCTGCGAGGATTATCCTCACGAAGCATTCCTTAGTGTTGCCGCCTCAGGAGGGGTGAAGCGACCTCGAGGGGCTAGGCGCTGGAGCTGGACTTGGAAAACTTTTTTCAAGTTATCCACATCATAAAATTTCCTAAACAAACGAAAAAACCGAATGGATTATACATCCATTCGGTCTTTCATTTGTTGTAATATTTTCTTTTCTAATCTAGATACCTGTACCTGTGAAATACCTAATCTAGACGCAACCTCTGATTGAGTCTGGTCCTTATAATAACGAAGAAAGACAATTAAGCGTTCTCGCTCATCTAATTCACGAATTGCTTCTTTTAATGCTATCTTATCAAACCATTTTGTTTCATTATTGTCCGCAATTTGGTCTAATAACGTAATGGGGTCCCCATCATTTTCATACACCGTTTCATGAATAGACGAAGGTGCTCTACTAGCTTCCTGAGCCAGTACAACATCCTCAGGAGTAATCTCTAAGAATTCGGCAATCTCCACAATCGTAGGAATCCTACCTAATCGTTTCGATAATTCGTCCTTCGCTTTACGAATCTTGTTCCCTGTTTCTTTAAGAGATCGACTTACCTTTACCGTTCCGTCATCTCGTATAAATCTTTGAATTTCCCCAATAATCATTGGTACAGCATACGTGGAGAATTTCACATCATACGATAGGTCGAATTTGTCGACGGACTTAAGAAGTCCAATACATCCTATTTGAAACAGATCATCCGGCTCATAGCCACGATTTAAAAATCGTTGTACAACAGACCAAACGAGCCTCATATTCTTTTGAACAATTAAGTCTCTAGCATCTTGATGGCCTTCTTGACTTAATTTAATTAAGTTTTTAACTTCATTATCCTTTAGATACGTTTCACTTTTGTTGTTCTTGACCTCCACATCCATTGGCAAGTCTCCTTAATTGCATAACGCTTTACTCTTTGATAAATGCTTGGTTAAACGCAATGTTGTACCTCTAGCTGAGCCTGTTTCAATTTCAAATTCATCCATGAAATTCTCCATAATTGTAAAGCCCATCCCTGATCTTTCGAGTTCTGGCTTCGTTGTATACAACGGTTGTCTGGCTTCATCAACATTTGTTATGCCAATACCTTCGTCTCTAATCGTGATATACACAGTACTTTCCTCAATCTTGCATGAAATATAAACAATTCCACTAGGGTCACTCTCATACCCATGGATAATTGAGTTCGTAACAGCTTCGGAAACAACTGTCTTAATTTCGGTTATCTCATCAAGAGTAGGATCCAGTTGCGTAATAAAAGCAGCTACTGCTACACGTGCAAACGATTCGTTTTGGCTTAATGCTGAAAATTGAAGGTGCATTTCATTTTTCATGTTATGCCACCCCCAATGTCTGAAGCGCAAATGTCTCATCACGCTCTAAACGCATAATTTTAAATAGCCCTGACATCTCAAAGAGACGTTCAACAGAAGGAGAAATTGAACACACTACCATTTCTCCGCCAAGATTCTTTATTTGCTTATATCTTCCTAATATGACTCCCAAACCAGAACTATCCATAAACGATAGCTTTTCAAGATTCAATAGGATGTGATTAATTGGGTTACTCTCAATAACATTTGTGACCTTAAGTCGTAATTCTTCAGCTGTGTGATGATCAAGCTCACCAGTTAGCCGAATGCATAACACATTATGCTTTACCTCTAGTTCAATACCAAGACTCACTCTACTATGCCTCCTTAAAATCGTATAGTGAGTTTTTCGATATAGATGCACAAGAATCCTTCCTTGTGACAAAACTAGTGCATATTCGGCAAAAAAATAAGAAAAGCGCAAACGCCTTGAAAAAGGATCATCTACTAAAAACCGCCACGTCTTGTGCGTCGGAACCCCGACGAGGAGGCTCTAAAAATTGCTAAAGCAATTTTTCTGCGAGGCTTATGCTCACGAAGGATTCCTTAGTGTTGCCGCCGCAGGAGGGGTGAAGCGACCTCTCGCTGTTTAAAGCAAAGCTTTGCGCAAGATAGTCGCAGAAGCATTTTCATAGTTGAAAACTGGCTAGGCGCTGGAGCTAGACATTAACAATATATACAAAGATTAAGGCGACTTTGTAAAAGAGCCGACTGTTCGCTTAAATAACTTCCACCAGCTAGCCGCACCTATATCTTCACCAGCGACAAGATTACTTTCACTTAGAACTTTGCCATCCTTTTTAATGACTAACTTCCCAATTTCATCACCTTTTTTAATTGGTGCATTTATATGTTCTGCTACCACTATCTCTTTTTTTACATCATCGATTTTTTCACCTTTTTTAGTTAAAAGAGAAATTGTCTCAGAAGTTACGATTTTTACTGTTTTCTTAGTTCCCTTACTGACTTTCACGCTTGAAACAGCCTGATTACGTTCGTATAAAGGGTGTGTTTTGTATTGACTGAATCCATAGTCGAGCATTTTTGTAACTTGTTTATTCCGGTCTTTTGGGGTAGGTGCTCCAAAAACAACGGAAATCAAACGCATACCATCCTTTTCTGCAGTGGCAGTTAAGCAATATTTAGCCTCTGTAGTAAACCCTGTTTTAAGACCGTCCACTCCAGGATAAAACTTAACTAAACGATTTGTATTCACAAGCCAGAATTTATTATCGGAATCTTGTCGTAAATAATCTTCATATTTTCCAGTAAATTTTGTGATTCCTTCGTATTTTAATAATTCCTTTGCCATGATTGCCATATCATAAGCTGTGCTGTAATGATTTTCTGCAGGGAGACCGGTTGGATTTTGAAATAACGTATTCTTCAATCCTAGGTCTTTTACTTTTTTATTCATCATTTCAACGAAAGCTTCTTCAGATCCAGCAATTTTCTCAGCCATTGCAACAGAAGCATCGTTACCAGATCCAATTGCAATTCCTTTAAGCATTTCTTCAACTGTCATTTCTTCACCTGGTTCAAGGAATATCTGAGAACCTCCCATTGAAGCGGCATGCTCACTTGTACGAACTTTTTCAGAATAGGAGATACTACCTTTATCAAGTGCTTCCATAATAATAAGCATTGTCATAATTTTGGTCATACTTGCAGGTGGTAGCTTTTCATTACTGTTTTTATCGTAAAGTATTTCTCCGGTATCGCGTTCAATTAAGATTGCAGACTTTGCATTATCTGCTAACTCAACTGTTCCCTCTTGAGCTGATGCAAAGGGACTACTAACAGAAAACAGGACAGCCATTATTAACAAACTAATAAAAAAGCGTTTCATCTCCAAACCCTCCATTCTTTATACTTTCCCATTTTTACCAACTAAACAAAAATTATACAAAAAATAAAAATGAAAACCCGGCGAGGAGAAAACATGTGCGTAGGAGAGGTTTTTGGATATTTCTAAATATTGGACATTTGTGCAATAGGGAGGCTTGCGTGATGCTTTAGCGAAGAATTGGAAATCGTGTGTTGTTAGGAACAGCTGGTGTACTACGGTTTAGGGGAATATCTATAAACGTGTGCGTAAGGTGCTTTTTGCGTATTATGGACTGGCAGAAATTCGAAGAACATGTGCGTACGGTGGAGCTTGCGTACTATGGTTTTGAAGAAAATCGTTAAACGTGCCCGCAAGGTGCCGCTTGCGTACTATGGTTTAGCAGAACGTGTGCGTAAGGTACTTCTTGCGTTTTATGGTTTAGCTAGTTCGAAAATACGTGGGTATAAAGAGTGTCTCCGTACTTGTGTAAGAACTATCACAAATTTATGCTTATATCCTTATAAAAAACCGAGGGTCAAAATCCCCTCGGCTCTCAGCTTACATAATTTTATCTAAAATCAATTGCGGTGGCGTAACTTGTTGTGAAGAGATTTTAATACTTGAAGCTAATTTATCTTTAATCTCTTCTACATTTTCAAAGTTACTATGAATTGTCACCAAACTTTCTCCTTTAGAAACCTTGTCACCTATTTTTTTACGAAGTACTAGTCCTACTGCTAAATCAATAGTAGATTCCTTTGTTGCTCTTCCAGCACCAAGCAGCATAGCTGCAGTCCCAATGGAATCAGCAATAATTTCTGAAACATATCCATCAGTTGGTGACTCGAACTCAAATTGATATGCTGCTTGAGGCAGTTTTTCAGGAGAATCAACTACGGATGCGTCCCCACCTTGAGACGCTAAGAAAGTTTTAAAGCTCTCCAGCGCCTTACCACTCTTAATAGCTTCTTCTAAAAGTGCTCTACCTTCTTCAAGCGTCTTAGCTTTCTTTGCTAATAATACCATCTGACTACCTAGGGTTAAGCAAAGCTCTTCTAAGTCAGCTGGTCCTTCACCACGTAGTGTATCAATAGCTTCTTTCACTTCTAATGCATTCCCAATAGCAAATCCAAGTGGCTGACTCATATCGGAAATAATGGCAAGTGTGTTTCTTCCAACATTATTACCGATATCCACCATTGTTTTAGCCAAATCTTTTGCTTCATCAAGATCCTTCATAAATGCTCCTGCACCCGTTTTAACATCTAGTACAATTGCATCTGCTCCAGCGGCTATTTTTTTGCTCATTATGGAGCTTGCTATTAATGGAATACTATTCACTGTTGCAGTTACATCTCTTAATGCATACAGCTTTTTATCTGCTGGTGTTAAATTGCCACTTTGCCCAATAACTGCAACTTTATTCTGATTCACGAGTCGGATAAAATCAGCATTAGTTATTTCAACATGAAAACCTTCGACTGCTTCAAGCTTGTCGATTGTTCCACCAGTGTGGCCTAACCCGCGCCCAGACATTTTTGCTACAGGTACTCCAACAGAGGCAACAAGTGGAGCAAGCACTAATGTTGTTGTATCGCCAACTCCTCCCGTGCTGTGTTTATCAACTTTTATTCCTTCAATTTTAGATAAGTCAATTGTATCGCCTGAGTGAACCATTGCCATTGTAAAATCAGCACGTTCCTGAGTTGTCATTCCGTTAAAGTATACAGCCATTGTAAATGCACTCATTTGATAATCAGGGATATCACCTTTTGTATAGCCGTTTATAATAAATGAAATTTCTTCACTTGATAATTCCATTCCATCACGTTTCTTTTGTATCAAATCGACCATTCTCATTTATCTTCACCCTTACCAGTCTTTTAACATTCTCTATGAATTCGTAAACTTATAATTTCTTCACGATTTCTTTCACAAATGCTAAGAAGTTATTTTTTACCTTTTCAGTTGTTTCAATTACTTCATCATGTGTAAGTGGTTGGTCTAAAATACCTGCAGCCATATTCGAGATACAAGAAATCCCTAACACATTCATTCCTGAATGACGAGCAACTATAACCTCAGGTACCGTAGACATTCCTACAGCATCTCCACCAAGGGCACGAAGCATTCTTATTTCTGCCGGAGTCTCATAGGTTGGTCCAGTATTTCCTACATATACCCCTTCTTTTATATTAATATTTAGTCCGGTAGCAACATCTTTTGCAAGCTTACGAAGCTCTTTTGAATATGCTTCTGACATATCTGGGAATCTTGCTCCCAGTCTAGAATCATTTGGACCAATTAAAGGATTCTGTCCCATATTGTTTATATGATCTGAAATAAGCATTAAATCTCCAGGTTCAAACGATTCGTTTATCCCACCTGCTGCGTTAGTAACAACTAGTTTAGATACTCCAAGCTCTTTCATAACACGAACAGGGAATGTTACCTTTTCAAGACTATACCCTTCATAAAAGTGGAAGCGACCTTGCATAGCCACTACAAATTTCCCTTGTAGGTTACCAAATACCAATTGACCTGCATGTCCCTCTACTGTTGAAACCGGGAATTCTGGAATTTGGTCATAAGGTACTTTAATTGGGTCTTCAATCTCATCTGCAAGAACGCCTAATCCAGATCCTAGAATTAAACCAATTTCCGGAACCTTTCCATTACATTTTCCTTTTAAGAATTGGGCTGATTTCTCAATTAGTGCTTTATCCATAAATTATTTTCCTCCATTAATTTCTAAAAGAAAGCTTTTCCCGTGATCCGGTAGTTTTACATTAAAATTATCTGCAACTGTTGCCCCGATATCTGCAAAAGTTGAACGTAAAGGTAATTCCTTTCCTCCGTCCATCCTTGGGCTATATACTAAGAGCGGTACATATTCACGGGTATGATCTGTACCAGGTTGTGTTGGGTCATTTCCGTGATCTGCAGTTATTATTAATAAATCATCTTCCTGAAGCCTTTCTAGAATTTCTGGTAATCGGGCATCGTATTCCTCAAGTGCTTCCCCATATCCTTTTGGGTCTCTTCTATGTCCAAATAAAGCATCAAAATCAACTAGATTTAAAAAGCTTAAACCAGTAAAATCCATTTCTAAAGTTTCAACAATTTTATCCATACCATCCATATTTGATTTGGTGCGTAGAGTTTTCGTTACACCCTCACCATCATAAATATCTGATATCTTCCCAATTGCAATCACATCAAATCCATTATCACTAAGTTCATTCATAACAGTGCGATTAAATGGTTTTAAAGCATAATCATGACGATTAGCTGTTCGGCTGAAATTACCTGGCTCTCCAACGAATGGGCGAGCAATGACGCGTCCTACCATATACTTATCATCGAGAGTTAATTCTCTGCAAATCTCACAAATTTTATATAATTCATCTAAAGGTACCACTTCTTCATGAGCAGCAATTTGCAGAACTGAATCAGCAGAAGTGTAAACAATTAACTTCCCGGTTTTCATATGTTCTTCGCCAAGTTCATCCATAATTTCAGTTCCTGACGCTGGCTTGTTACCTAAGATACCCCTTCCTGTTCGCTTTTCAATCTCATCTAACAGTTCCTTTGGGAAACCATCTGGAAACACTTGAAATGGTGTTTCGATATGAAGACCCATAATCTCCCAGTGGCCAGTCATTGTATCCTTACCATTTGATGCTTCCTGCATCTTACCAAAATACGCAAGAGGTTTTTCTTGACGTGGAATTCCTTTAATCTCTCTTATGTTACTTAATCCAAGCTTCGCCATATTAGGCATATGTAGTCCGTTTTGAGTTTCTGCAATATTGCCTAGAGTATCTGAACCAACATCTCCAAACTCTTTAGCGTCCGGTGCCTCACCTATACCAACTGAATCCATTACGATGAGAAAAACTCGCTTATATGTATAACCTGACATTTTTTTCCCTCCCAATTGTATACTATGCAGTATTTTCCCCTTCTACATATAACTTACTCACTATTTTTGCTTAAACCCGTTTAATAAAGGCTCTTATATGATTTTTGCTACTTGCCCTTTTTCTTGGAGAGTGAGATGTACAAAGTTTGGTGATTTCCGCTCCTGGCACTCGCTTTCCGCGGGCGGACCGTGAGCCTCCTCGTCGCAGGCTCCTGCGGGGTCTCACCTGGTCCCGCTTTTCCCGCAGGAGTCTCGTACCATGCGCTTCAATCACCCGTGTAAAATCATTACTTAACTTACATAACTCCTTGAAACAGCCTTGAATAAAAATCACTACACCATTTCAATGTGCTTACTCTTATGGGACTTAGTCACCAACATATTACGACCTATAAAAAACTATTTAATGTATTCGTCAGAGGTCTGACAACTTGAGTATAAATTGCTAGAAACACGATTGCAAGTAGAATACTATTATTTCAATGAATTGTTTTTTGTATTTGTTACAATTTAGAAAATTAATAATACCTAAACAAAAAAAAGCTAGACTATAAGTCTAGCAAATTTGTATTTATGCACGTGGATGATATTGTTTATAAACATCCTTTAAACGCGCCTTTGTTACATGTGTATAAATTTGAGTTGTCGAGATATCTGAATGACCTAACATTTCCTGCACAGCGCGTAAATCAGCACCATTCTCTAAAAGATGAGTAGCGAACGAATGACGTAGCGTATGAGGAGTTAATTCTTTTTCAATACGTGCATCCTTTGCAATCTTCTTTAGATTTTTCCAAAAACCTTGTCTTGTTAATCGATTTCCATGGTGATTCACAAAAAATGCGTCTGTTTTGTTTCGCTTTATCAGTTGATTACGGGCATTGTCAACATAATCTTGTAATGCTTTAGTTGCAACACTGCCCAGTGGTACAATCCGTTCTTTATTTCCTTTTCCTATACATCTAATAAACCCCATTGATAAATGGATATCAGCAATATTTAGATTAACTAGTTCACTAACTCGAATTCCCGTTGCATATAACATTTCTAACATAGCTTTATCACGAACCCCAAGAGGCTTATCTAATTTTGGTGCTTCTAATAAAGCCTCTACTTCTGTAATATTAAGGACTTTTGGTAATGCCCTTTCTGATTGTGGAGTTTCAATATGTACAGAGGGATCTGAATTTGTTACCTTTTCTCTGTACATAAATTGATGAAAAGAGCGTATTGATGCAATATGCCTGGCTAACGTCTTGGATGAATTCCCTTGCTCTTTTAAATATTTCAAAAAATGAATGATTTGAATACGACTTACTTCATTAAACGAAGATATATTTTCAACTTTACTCAGGTAAACATAGTATTTCTTTAAGTCTCTTTCATAAGACTCTACCGTATTTTTAGCAAGTCTTCGTTCGACAACTAAGTAATGTACATAATCCTTGAGTTGATCTTCCACTTACCTCTACTCCCCATTTCGATAGAAAAACAATAATCTCTCTACTAAACCTTCCTTTTTTTCCTCCACCATTGTGGAAGCTTTTACAGATGAACCCTCTGGTTCATCATATTTATGGTAATTTTGATATTCTTCATTAATCCATATAATACCATAATAAAATAAAACCGTGCAGCCAGTAAACAAAACAAAGACCTTTACTGTATCATAAACAACCCTAAACCATTGTCTCATCTCTATTAATCCTCCAATAAATTACTTCTCTTATAACTGAAAGCTAGTCCCATAGGTAAGAATAAGAATTACCTAAGTTTCACTTTCTTTATTTATTAGAAGATATGCCAAAATCACTTAGTTTTATACGTAGAAAATAAAAATAGTATGTAGAGACTAACAAAAGTAAGAGATTACTAGTAAATAAAAGCCTTCTCCACAGGCGGAAAAGGCTTAGTTATGATATAGTGTCTACTTCAACTTCTTCTTTAGTTTGTTTATCATGACAACGATGGCATATACCATGGAAAGTTAGACGGTGGTCTTTAATGATAAAGTTCCAGTTTCGTTCTACAATTTCCTCGACATCTTCCAGAAGGTCCTCTTGAATCTCATCAACAGCTCCACATTCAATACATACGAGATGATGATGGAAATGAGCTGCTCCTTCTTGTCGTAGATCATATCTTGATACGCCGTCACCAAAGTTTATTTTATCGACAATCTTTAGTTCTGTTAATAATTCAAGTGTTCGATAGACAGTTGCTAAGCCGATTTCTGGCGACTTTTCTTTTACTAGGAGGTAAACATCTTCGGCACTTAAATGATCCTCTTCATTCTCAAGTAGTACCCGAACGGTCGCCTCACGCTGTGGTGTAAGCTTATAACTGGACGAATGCAACTGTTTCTTAATACGCTCGATTCGATTTTCCATCTAAAACTTTCCCTCCCTCGCCATTACCTCACTATTATAACAGAAGAAGGGGCACTGTCCAAATAAAATAATTATAAATAACTCAAAATAATTAGTATCACTTAATAATTATTATTATTTACTAACTGAATCGATTATTCCCTTCATAAGTACAGGAGATGCAAACGCCTCGACCGCTGAAGCTACAAGTAATATAACACTTACAACAGCCATTAATATAGAATACCGTGTTAATAAGTGTAAAATTGGTTCATTCATTCGCTTCATAAATTGCTGCCTAATCATTTTTAATGAGAATGACACTGCTACTGTTCCGACTACGATAAATGTTGGAATGATCAGCAGGTTTTGTGGAAGAACCGATACAAACGAAAGCAAAAAGCCGCTCCATTCCATTTGGTTAACCAAAAAACCAACTGTAAAGCCAACTACAACACCTTTTAAAAAAAGAAGAATAAGAATTACCGGTAACCCGATTATAGAAATACCTAAAATCCACATTAACCCGACATATTTAAGGTTGTGAAAATAACTTTGTTTGAACATATCCGCTGAGTTTGCATATTTCCCTTCAGATACTTCTCCAAAAAAACGGCTTAAGTAATAATAGAGGTCCTGTTTTTGGCTAAAGTTTAGACTATTTACAACGATAGCTCCAAAAATAACTCCCATTAAAAATAATACTGATATAAATAAATAGATTGATGAATGTTCTCGAAAATGGCTGGTAATGGCTGTCTTAAAAGACTGTTGCTTTCTCATCTATCGTTCCTCCTATTAATCTCTTACTAGATTCTATGAGAAATTATAGATTTGTATGACAACTCCCCTATGATTTCTAGTTAAATTTTTTATAGCTTAACTAGTAGTATTCATCTAAACCCGCTAGAAAGATACATTAGAAAACTCGGCGATTGCCGAACCTTTAGGCGATATCAGAGCCGTAGTTACACTTATGCAGATAGGAAAGAATTTTATGCTTTCCTAGCTGCAAAAAAGACTCCTGTTTCTTTAGGAGTCTACCTTACCGTATTTTCCGCCTCCGCCTGCTTTGAATCGGAGGGTGCCATTTCGTGCTTGTATGATGACATCAACAATTTGTTTACTAATCACCTTTGTTAACTCTTCCTCAGGTACCTCATGGAGGATTGCCATTTCCGTTCGAAAATAATCTCTAAGCTTTTGCAATGTCTTTGGACCTAACCCAGGAATAAACTCTAAAGGGACTTGATGTATATAAGGTGGTCGATTGATGTTTTCTTCATCAGTATTTTTCAATTCATTTAATCGATCAAATACCCCTTTTACAAATCTTTTACTACCACAGTTTGGACATATTTCCGCGTAGATATTTTCAGGAATTGTCAAACATTTTTCGCAAGTAGTTTTGTGGTATTTTCCTAGTAGTGGATCCAGTCCATAATTAGCAACGACTCCTCGGCCATTTTTCTGATGAAGAGCTAACCGAAGTTCTTCAAATGTCGGTTCTTCCATTGTAATAATTTGATATTCACGTGCTATTTTAGGAAGTGAATGGGCATCAGAGTTTGTAGTGAAGCTATATTTATGCAACTCTTTAATTTGATCAGCCATTTGGGTATTAGCACTTAATCCAAGTTCTATACCATCAATTAGGTTTTCATCGAATACCTCTGTTAGGGAAGAATGAACTCCCTTTCCATAGAGACTTTTATATGGCGTAAAAACATGAGCTGGAATAAATATCCCTGATAACTCTTTGACCTTTTTTTGAAGTTCCCTGCCACTTTCGTAAATTCGCTGAGAACTTAATGTTACATTCTTCATTCTTGAAGAGAGCCATGTAGTGAATTCCTTCATTTTATCTATTGTTGGTAGGAAAGCCAATACATGTATAGGACCATTACAATTCTCATCGTAAATTTCTAGCTCACTGCCTAGTATGAGTGTAACATCCTTAAATCGTAGCCCTCCCTCTTCATAAGGGTATACTTCTCCTTTTTCAATTAATATTTCTAGCTCTTGTAATACTTCTGGTACATGACAGTCAATAACTCCTATCATATCCATGCCTTTTATTTCGGTTGATACCTGTAAAATGTTCTCTATTGTTAAGGTTTTTGCTCCTGTAATTTTTACAGGTTTACCGGAATTCGTTCTACCAATATGAATATGTAGATCTACATAAAAATCCTTCATAATCACTTTTCTCCTAAAAGTTGTTGTAGCTGCAAGTATTGAACAGCATATGCTGTCTTGGCATCATAAATTTTCATGTCCTTTACAAATTCTTGCGCTTCTTCTAATGAGATTTCTAATACATCAACGAATTCGTCCTCATCCAGTCCAGCTGGATTGTCAATTTTCTTTAGTCCTTTTGCAACGAAAAGATGGACTAATTCATCTGCAAAGCCAGGTGATGTATAGAAAGAAATTAACGGTGTCAAACTCTCGCAAGCATAACCGGTTTCTTCCTCCAATTCTCTTCTAGCTGTTGAATCCGGCTCTTCCCCCTTTTCAAGCTTTCCTGCAGGAATTTCTACGATCACTTTATCTAGCGCCTTACGATATTGTTGGACCATGATTATTTTATTTTCATCCGTAAGCGCAAGAACCGCTACCGCACCTGGATGTTTAATTATTTCTCTCGTACTAGTATTCCCATTTGGTAATTCCACTTCTTCTATATGTAAATCAATTACTCGGCCTTCAAAAAGTACTTTCGTGCTTAGTGTTTTCTCTAGCAAATGTTCCATGCTTCCAGCTCCTTGTTCTACTAGTTCTATTTACTTCATACATTTTATCATAATTCTTATTTTTAAACTTCTACCGAGGGGGCTAACAAATGAAGATTGTTATCCGAGAAAATAGTATTACAATGGTAGGAAAAGCATGGGAAATTCGAGCAAAATTAAAAGAATATAGTCGCAAGTTTAAAACCGTTCAACAGTGGATTGAAAGTGGTAAAGAGTCATAGTTATTTTTAGTATTCCCCTCTTTACATTTGAGTCTCAATTTAGTTGAAGATAAAATAGGTGTAAGACTTATATTAATGGAGGGGAAACTATGAACAAAAGAAAGCTTGGAACCTCTGACTTACTTGTAAGTGAAGTAGGTTTGGGTTGTATGTCACTTGGTACTGAAGAAAACAAAGCTACATATATTATTGATGCTGCCCTAGATATGGGGATAAATTATTTGGATACTGCCGACCTTTATGACCAAGGACTAAACGAAGAAATCGTAGGAAAAGCCATTAAATCAAAAAGACAAAATATTATTCTCGCAACCAAAGTAGGAAATCGCTTTGAAAAAGGAAAAGAAGGATGGTCGTGGGACCCTTCAAAAAAACATATAAAAACAGCTGTTAAAAACAGCTTACAAAGACTACAAACAGATTATATTGATTTATATCAATTACATGGCGGTACAATCGAGGATAATATTGATGAAACCATTGAAGCCTTCGAGGATCTTAAACAGGAAGGTGTTATTCGCTATTATGGAATATCATCTATACGTCCAAACGTCATACGTGAATATGTAAATAAATCTTCTATCATTAGTGTTATGATGCAATATAGTATTTTAGATCGTCGTCCTGAAGAGCAAGTTTTTGAGTTCCTAAAGGAAAACAATATTAGTGTTGTAGCTCGGGGACCAGTGGCAAAAGGACTCCTTACCGACCGGCCAATAGAGAAAGCATCTGAAAGTATAAAACGTAATGGGTATTTAGATTACAGCTTTTCAGAACTTGAGAAAGTCATTTCTGAACTTAAAAATAAACTAGCGGAAAATCGTTCACTTACAGAAATCGCATTGCGATATTGTTTAAGTGATGATGTGGTTGCTTCGGTGGTTGCTGGCGCAAGCTCTGTTGAGCAAGTGAAAAATAACGTTCGTTCTGTATCTTCTATACCATTATCTAATGAAGAAGTAACATTGATTAGAGAATTTACAAAAGTCTCTGTGTATGATCAGCATCGTTAAACGTTATACAGTTGTCTTTACTTTTTTAATTGGCTGTTTAATGCTCCTTATAAAAATACTTGAAAATCATAGAATAAAATTCTCCAAATCCTACATACTTATAGTAGGACTTGTAGCTCAACGTATAGAGCAGCCGTATCATCCTGCGTAATGATACGTGCATCTTGTGGGTTTAAATCCCATCAAGTCCTATATAGTCTTCAACAGCAAAAGACCGAATCAGCTACGATTCGGTCTTTTTTACATTCTATTTATAATCCGACCACTTAAGGTTACTCTCATTAAATAATTCTTCAAACGACTTATTCTTTTCGCGTAGTCTTCGTTCTTCTCTTTGTTTTTCTAGTTCTTCTTCTTGTTTACGAAGTTCTTCTGCCTTTAATTCATTTTTTGTATCCTTTAGCTTTGAAAGTACTTCATCATTTAATAAGTCACCGAGATTAAGCTTGTCATTTTTCTCAGTTTTATTTGATGGCTTTTGTTGCTTCTTTTTAGCCATGTTGATTACCTCCAACTACTTAAATTCGCCTATCATTATACCATAGGAAAAGAATAAAAATGCGAACAACTTCTTGAGAAGTTATTCGCAACAGATTTAATAAGCATCTAACACTACTTGATCATCTACAAGAAGTTCCGGCTCGGTTGAACTTTTTATATCTTCTATTGTGTAGCCTTTTGCAACTTCAATTAACTTCAAGCCTTTATCTGTTATATCTATGACAGCACGGTCAGTAATTATACGATTTACTACTCCTTGACCTGTTAATGGAAGTGTACATTTCTTCAGAATTTTTGCTTCACCTTTTTTATTTACATGATCCATGATTACGATGATTCTTTGAGCACCATGTACCAGATCCATAGCACCGCCCATCCCTTTTATCATTTTCCCTGGAATCATCCAATTTGCTAGATCACCAGTTTCTGAAACTTCCATTCCACCTAGAATAGCAACATTAATATGGCCCCCACGTATCATAGAAAACGACTCCGCACTGTCAAAATAAGCTGCCCCGGGAATTGCCGTAACCGTTTCTTTTCCTGCATTAATTAAGTCAGGATCAACATTTTCTTCAGTTGGGTATGGTCCAATCCCGAGTAAACCATTCTCTGATTGAAGGACTACCTGTTTATTAGAAGAGATATAATTTGCAACGAGAGTTGGCATGCCAATACCTAGATTTACATAAAAGCCATTTTCAATTTCTTTTTCCGCTCTCCTTGCAATCTTTTCACGTGTATTTGTCATTTCTTTTCAACTCCTTCCTCTCCTACTTAGTAAGGGTTAATCGCTCGATTCTTTTTTCTTGTGCCCCTACAATTAAACCCTGAACATAAATACTTGGGGTATGGATTTGATTAGGATCAAGTTCTCCAATTTCATAAAGTTCCTCTACTTCTGCTATTGTTACCTTTCCTGCAGCAGCAATCATTGGATTAAAATTACGTGCCGTCTTGTTGTAGATCAAATTCCCCATTTTATCGGCCTTTTGTGCACGAACTAAACTAAAATCTGCCGAATAAGCTTCCTCTAGAACGTACTCTTTTCCATTAAAAACACGAGTTTCCTTACCTTCTGCAATTGGTGTTCCTACCCCTGCAGGAGTATAAAATGCAGAAATACCAGCACCACCCGCACGAATTTTTTCTGCTAATGTACCCTGCGGTACAAGTTCAACTTCTATTTCACCTGATAGTACCTGACGCTCAAATTCTTTATTTTCTCCGACATAGGAGCCGATCATTTTTTTTATTTGCTTGTTTTGTAAAAGTAGTCCAAGACCCCAGTGATCCACACCGCAATTATTTGAAATTACCGTTAAATCTTTTACCCCCGATTCGACTAATGCTAAGATTAAATTTTCTGGTATACCACATAACCCAAAGCCACCAACCATTAGCGTAGAACCATCTTGTATTCCCTCAACTGCTTCTTGAAAAGATGAATATATTGGTTTCATGTCAACACCTCACTATTCAATATTCTCAACTATTGTTGCTACCCCTTGACCACCGCCAATACACAACGTAGCCAAACCATAGCGCTCTTTACGACGTTTTAGCTCATGAATTAATGTTACTAAGATTCGTGTACCACTTGCGCCGATAGGGTGACCTAATGCAATAGCTCCACCATTAACATTTAAAATGTCCTTATTAAAATGAAGTTCACGGTCAACTGCAATTGATTGTGCCGCAAATGCTTCATTAGCTTCAATTAGGTTCATGTCACTCACGCTTAAACCTGATTTATCCATCGCCTTCTTCACTGCAGCTACAGGCCCTATTCCCATAATACTTGGGTCTACCCCTGCACTTCCGTTAGCGGTAATCGACACCAATCCCTTTATACCAAGCTCATCAGCTTTCTTCTTACTCATTACCACTACAGCTGCTGCTCCGTCATTAATACCTGAGGCATTTCCTGCTGTAACTGAGCCATCTTTTTTAAATGCCGGTCGTAATCCTGCTAGTTTCTCAGCAGTAGTCCCTGATTTCGGATATTCATCCGTATCGAATAGAATACTAGCTTTCTTACGTTGAGGTATTTCTACGGGAACAATTTCATCTTTAAATGTACCTGCTTCAATCGCAGCAACAGCTCTTTGCTGACTACGTGCTGAAAACGCATCTTGTTCTTCGCGGGAGATTTCATACTTATCACAAAGGTTTTCAGCAGTAATTCCCATATGATAATCATTGAATGCACACCATAAACCGTCTGATATCATGCTATCAACAAGCTTTTGGTCTCCCATCTTAAAACCATTTCTTGCTCCTTTTAACAAATATGGTGCCTGACTCATATTTTCCATCCCACCAGCAACAATAATATCTGCATCTCCAGCAAGGATTGCCTGTGTTGCTAAATGAACGGTTTTCAAACCAGAACCACAAACCTTATTTATTGTCATAGCTGGTACTTCTTGTGGTAATCCAGCTTTTATTGCCGCTTGTCTTGCAGGGTTTTGACCTATACCCGCTTGTAGGACATTCCCCATAATCACTTCGTCGACTTGTTTAGGGTCTACTCCTGCCTTTTCAAGTGCCTCTTTTATCACCACTGCCCCGAGTTCTGGAGCCGAAATATTTTGTAGGGAACCTCCGAAACTACCAATCGCCGTTCTGACAGCGCTTACAATTACTACTTCATTTTTACTCACAAAAACCTCTCCTCTTGTATGTATTTTGCAGATTTGCAGATGTACGTTGGCTACATTACGATTTAGGTAAATAATCTCTTTCAGCCTACGTATACTCTTGATGTTGCATATTACCATATATATTTCTAGACTTTTTTCGAAATCCCTCTTATTTTGTCATAATTTCTATTATTCTTGCTTTTCTTAAAAAACTTCAACTAAAATAAGAGATAATAACACTTTTTCTTCGGAGGTATTGTATGCGCTTACCTAAACAAGTAACAATCATTGAAGTTGGACCTAGAGATGGTCTTCAGAATGAAAAAAACATCATTCAAACCGATTCTAAAATCGAGTTTATCCATAAACTAAAAAAAGCTGGAATTCGTGAAATGGAGCTTACATCCTTTGTATCACCAAAATGGGTTCCACAAATGAAGGATGCAGATGAGGTTATTAAAGCCTCCCTTGATAACAGACGTAATATTGTGTTGGCGCCAAACCGAAAAGGAATTGATAGATTATATGAAACAGAATGCAAATCAGTTGCTGTCTTTGTCGGTGTGAGTAAATCCTTCAATAAAAAAAATATTAATAAAACAACAAAAGAAAGTATGGAAGAACTCCAACCCATTATTGAAGAATTAAAGCAAAAAGATTATTTTGTACGTGCTTGTATATCAACTTCTTTTTATTGTCCTTTTGAGGGTAAAATTGCTGAAACTGATGTAATTGACCTTTGTTCAAGCTTTGTAAGCTTAGGTGTTGATGAATTAAGTGTGGCTGACACAATTGGAATGGCAAATCCAAAAGAGGTATATTCACTTTTTTCAAAGTTAAAGGATCGTTTTCCTAATACGATGTTAACAGCACATTTTCACGATACTCGTGGTATGGCCTTAGCTAACGTAGTAGCGGCTATGCAAGCTGGAATTGATCGTTTTGATACTTCTGCAGGTGGATTAGGAGGTTGTCCATTTGCACCCGGTGCTACTGGAAACGTTGCAACTGAAGATGTAGTTTACATGCTCGAACAAATGGGAATTGAGACGGGAATCGATCTCCCGATGCTTATTCAAGCTATTGATGTGATTGCTCCACTGATTTCAAGACAATTGGAAAGTAAATACTATAGACTCCAAAAATAAGTATATTCTCAACCAAAACTTCACATCCTATCCATGATAATCTAGGAATGGAGTTGTTATCTTTGGCTAAAAGAGATAAAGGATATTCTCAAAAAGGAAAACCTAATTCTGATACAACAAATAATGTTATGGCTGCTGAGGAAATGGAAAAAGCACTTCAACCAACTAAACGCCAAAATTCTGAACAGTAAAAGGCTTGACCGTACCCTATATTAGGTACGGTTTTTCATATGATTTTTTTGGTTAATAGTGGTAAAATTATATCGTCAAAACTACTTCTGGAGGATTACTTTCATGAAGACAATAAAAACAATGAGAAGGTTATTTATTTCACTGGGAGTCATTGTAGGCTATATTGTCACGGTCGGACTCTTTTTCACAAATATTGTCATGTACATAAAAAAGAAGACAGACGATGAAATTATTGAGCGTGAAACACGAGAAGGTCGGCTCAACCTAGACGAAGTCCACTCTCTTGATAAAGAAGATATTACGATTCCTTCTAAATTTGGCTATGACGTAAAAGGTTGGTTAGTTAAAGGCACGGAACCACATAAGTTTATCATCATTTCTCATGGGGTTACTCAAAATAAATTAAATTCCATTAAATATATGAAATTGTTCTTAAACCGCGGCTGGAATGTCGTAGTCTACGATCATCGACGTCATGGAGAAAGTGGGGGCAAAACAACAAGCTATGGACATTATGAGAAGTTTGATCTCCAATCAGTTGTTTTGTGGATTAAAGAACGGTATGGCGAAGATAGTGTTATTGGTATTCATGGGGAATCCATGGGTGCTGTGACCACACTACTATATGCTGGAATGGTTGAAGATGGAGCAAATTTTTATATTGTAGATTGTCCTTTTTCTGATTTTGAAGCTCAACTTCGATATCGCTTGAAGGTTGAATTCAAACTCCCAGCGCCAATGGTACTACCTTTTGCAAATTTATTTTTAAAGCTCCGTGATGGTTATAGTATAAAAGATGTTTCACCTATATCCGTCATTCAAAATATTAAAAATCCCGTACTGTTTATTCATAGCGCAAAGGACGATTATATTCTTCCTGAAATGACAAAGGAGCTTTATCAACTTAAAGAAGGCCCTAAGCAATTACTAATTGCTGAAAGAGGCAAACATGCATATTCTTTCGCTGACAATAAAGAGGCATATGAACGGGTTATCGATGATTTTTTACAGAGGTATGTGAATAAAGATATTTACTTATGAAAACCAAAAAAGCCTTGGCTTATTGAATCAGATTCTTTCACAGTTTGAAGAAAACCGTTTTAATCTGATGCTTACGCCGGAGGCTTAATCATTTTTATTATTTAATATAGGTAGAACTGCTTGAATACTCTTCTTTTATCCTAATACGTCTGTTATTTCTATCATGTTTTCATTTATCCATGATAACGCAAGCTCAATCGTTTCAAATTCCTGAACCTCAAATGACACTTCATCCTGTAGTAGCCAAACATCTTTTTGATCGTGATTTACACCTGCAACTGACCAATGAAGGAGACTATATGGGTGGTTTTCATTTAAGAAAGAGACCCAAGTCTTATTTTCAGCTATATTACGAATCGTTTTAAGCTTCGAGCTCATTTATATCACTCTTTCTACAAATCTTAATCGTGGGTTAAGGATTTCATTTGGGCTTCTTAACTGAAAGCAATTAGCTGTTTCTACAGTATCAATTGTCAGATTTTCATCCAAAAACACCATTTTTGATTTTTCAACTAAAAGCGGACGAAAATTTGTTTCAATTGCTACATCATCAAAGTCTTCTTCTTCCACTAGCCATAATGCGGTTACCCCGCTAACAACGCATCCACAGCCTTCGGTATCATATTTTAATTTAAGTATTTTTTCTTGATTTGTAATTTTTGATTCTAACTCTTTGATTGCTCGCTCTGTAAATGTTACCTTCACTGTATTTTCTCCTTTTTTCCTTATATCCTAGGTACAGTTTAACATATCTTATATGTTTCTACATATGATTACACTAACCCTTGTTATTTACAAAAAAATTTGAACTTTGGTAAATCTTCCCTTATTATCAACTTAGAATAGTGTCACTTTTTTGAAAGGAGGATTTGTACATGTCAAAAGTTACAATTAAGGTGAACGACAATGGTTCTTTACGTATTACAGGCGATGTTGAATTAGTTGATGCAGAAGGAAATCAATTTCAAACCAAACCTAGCTTCTCGCTATGTAGATGTGGCTTATCAAAAAACAAACCGTTCTGTGATGGTTCTCATAAAGGGAACTTTGAATCGGTTGTACGTGCTGAAAAGGAATAAAGCCTTACCCAAGAAACCGAACGACATCAAGTTGTTCGGTTTTTTTTATCCCATCTAAAATTTCCCTTCTACTATGGTACAATACAGGTAACAAGACTATCATGGAGGAACGGAATTATGCCTGATTGGTCCTATCACTTATTATTTAAACCTATACTTTCACACATATCCCCTCAAGTATCTAGAGAATTCATACATAAGGGGATGAATAGAATTGCTTCGATACCAGGGGGGCATCACATCATTAATTTCTTAGGTAGAGAAGAATCTTCTAAACTTCTAGAGAAAGAAATTCAAGATGTAGAGTATGTGAACCCGGTTGGGCTCTCAGGAAAAATAGACCCCCTTCTTAGCGGTTCTAGAGCATTTTCTAATTTAGGCTTTGGTTTTATTGAAATCGGACCTGTTACGATGCAACCAAATAAAAAACCTACGCCTCCAACTGTAGATACTTCTACTAAAACCATTTGTTTTTCTTCAAATTATGAATCAATTGGTCTTACAAATACGTTAGAAAGATTAAAGAAATGGAAACCAAAACAACCAGTCTTGGTTAGGATAGGCGGGCCTGATGAGGAACAAGTTGAACTAATGAAAACCTTAGATACGTATGCGAATGCTTTCATTACTAGTTCTACTACTCTTACACTCTCTAATACAAATAAACCAGTGTATCTGGCAGTCTCTGTTACTGACATTCACGATTTACCAATTGACATTATCCAAACTACTTTTTCTGGTATTGTTCTTGATGAACTAGCAGATACACTAGAAAAAGATCACCTTGATAATTTGCTTGGGGCTATTGTTTACTTAAGGAACAACGGTTTTGAGCAACCTATTATTACGGTTGGAGGAGTTCTTGAACCAGCTCATGCATTAGAATTATTGGATGTTGGTGCAGATCTTGTAATGCTGTCGGGTGGTTATGTTTTCTCAGGTCCAGGACTTACAAAACGGATAAATGAAGCAATCTTATACAAATGTCAACCTCATTATCCAACCCATTCAGCTTGGTTTTGGTACTGGTTATTCGGGTTATCCATTTTTATAGGTGGGTTACTCGCTCTGCTCTTTAGTTTAACAACTATAATTCTTCCCTATGATGAACAATTTCTAGGGATGAAACGTGAGACAATTATTCTTTTTAATGATAGAATTCTGTGGTTTATGGCACATGATCGTATGACTCTCGCAGGGACGATGATTTCTGGCGGAATTGTCTACATGACACTAGCTCGTTTTGGTGTTCGGAGTGGCCTTTTATGGGCAAAGCAAGCAATCGACATTGCTGCTATTCTAGGTTTTTTAGGAATCTTCTTGTTCATCGGCTATGGTTATTTCGATTGGCTTCACCTTATTTTCTGGCTCGTTCTTTTACCAATTTATATTACAGCTTATTGTAAAACAAAGCGGATCTTTGGAACACCAACCTCTCTTAATACTAAAAATCATTTTATCTGGAAACGCAGCCTACTGGGACAACTTGCGTTTGTAGTTCTTGGTTTTTCGTTCGTACTCGGTGGAGTTGTTATTTCATATGTTGGGATTACAAGTGTTTTCGTACCGACAGATCTTTTATACATTTGCATGCCAAAAGAAATGCTAGATTCTTTTAACAGTAAACTGATACCTGTTATTGCACACGACCGTGCTGGTTTTGGGAGTGCGCTGCTGAGTGTCGGGTTCTTAGTACTTATGATTTCTCTTTGGGGATTTCAACAAGGAAACAAATGGGTGTGGTGGACTCTTCTTATAGGAGGACTCCCCGCTTTTATTGCAGGGATTTGGATTCACTTTGCCATTGGGTATACGAATTTTATCCATTTACTACCTGCTTATTTTGCACTTTTTCTTTATCTCATTGGACTTTGTTTGACGTACCGGTTTTTTCATATGAGTACTGATGAATCATAAAAAGGGCGAGTATATTCGCCCTTTTACTTATTACTCGATTTCCATTCCTTAGCTAGCATTCCATAAATAACATGATCCACGTAATGGTCGTATAACCACTCCGTTTGTCTAACAGTTCCTTCATTTACAAACCCCAGTCTTTCAGGAATTGCTCTGCTCTTTGTATTTCCAACAGCCGCATGTATTTCAACACGATTTAGTTTCATCTTTATAAAAGCATAATCTGTTAATGTCTCTACTACTCTTGTCATAATGCCGTTCCCTTGATAGTTGTGGCCGAGCCAGTATCCGATATGCGCTATTTTATTGTTTCGATCTATTGAGTTAAAGCTTGCCACTCCAACAATTTCGCTGTTAAACACGATAGCTGTATGCATCCCTTTTTGTTCTGCATAGCTTTTCAAACAATATTCTATGAATGCTTTTGTGTCCTCAACCTTTGTAGTGGTATCTAGCCATGGAAGCCATTCTCGAAGGTATTCTCTAGATTCGTTTGTTAATTCGAATATACGGTCTGCATCGTTTATGTCTGTTAATTTTAAGGCTAATTTTTCGTCAATTTGATGTAAAAACATTTTTGTGTCCCCTTTCCTACTTTGTGTAACATATTTACTTCTCTCTTTCTGATACAAACTCCTTTTTTTTAGGCTCTTTTCTAAAAGATTGTTGCTATTCGCTTTTTCTTTAGGGTGCGTATTACAAAGTTTAGTGATTTCCGCTCCTGGCACTCCAATCACCCCTGTGAAACATTTTTAACCATTTATTAAGCCTGATGAATGTTTAAAAACAACAAAGTTTACGAAAACAGCCTTTATTTAACAAAAAAAATTCCTCATTCACGAGGAATTATTCTGAAAGGCGTAAATCAATTAGCATGTTTGTTGGTATATAGTGCACATCTCCAAATTTATCAATGATGTGTAATCGTCCTTGTAAATCATCATAGTGATGGATTGTCCCGAGAAGTAGTTTATGATGTTTTGCTTCGTAATACGTGATCATCAGCTCACTTCCTAATTCCATCGCTTCACAAAGAATACCGTTCATTTCTTCGATATGTTGTTCGTCTAAATCAGGCTTTTGCTGAAACGTATCTTCTTCTGTCCAGTCTCTTAATATTTTTACATGTTCCGGCAGCATCATTGCTGTCCATTTAATTGCTCCTCGATCGCGAATCATGTTTACTCCCCTTTCTTAAGCCGTTTATCCTTTCCAATTCGTATTTAGTCTGCCTTATGTCCCCCAACAAGCTTACTACGGTGTCTTGAGGTTCCTGCACTTGTATATGAAACTGCACGCAATAAGGCATCTGAACCATATTTTCCGCGAATACGGTCCATTACATATCCAAGCTTATGTTGTTTGACTCTATCTAAATAAAATAAATCTAATTGCATTTGTGCATCATCTTCAATGTTCGAAAGAGCAATTGAAACTTTTCGTACTGTCTTTTTTGTATAAAACTTTTCAAATAACTCCAAACAAACATTATATAGTTCCATCGTAATATTAGTCGGAGCATCAATTGTCTTTGAACGATAGAAACCTCCTCCAAATTCATCGCGACTGTAATCAATTCCGAGGCTAATTGTTCTTCCCGCTTTTTTATGTCTGCGCGCTCGTCTTGCAACCTCTTCACACATTTCAAGAATAACGTGCTTCACCTCTTCAGGATCGGGATAATCACGTAAAAGAATTTGGCCTTTCCCAAAGCTAATTTGCCCCTGCATAATTGGCGCACCAAGCTCAGATAAATCAACACCCCACGCATGGTAATAAAGCTGATTTCCCATAATTCCAAATTTCTTCTCAAGTAACTCAAGTGGATAATTAGCAAGCTGACCCACCGTTGTAATTCCCATCCCATTCAAGGTTCGTTCCACTCGACTTCCAATCCCCCACATTTCACGTAATGGAGAAATGGTCCATAGCTTTTTGGGAACATCGTCATATGTCCACTCGGCAACTCCCTTTTTCTTTGCCTCAAGATCCAGACATAATTTTGCCATTAACATATTAGGACCAATTCCAACCGCACATGGCAGTCCGTATTCCGCTTCAATTTCCCGCTTGATTTTGTGAGCAATCGTTGTTGCATCTCCCCATAGTTTCTCTACTCCATCAACCTTTATAAAACTTTCATCAACACTATAGACGTGGATTGCACTCTTGGGTACATAGCGATTGAAAAGTCTTGTTATTTCTGTTGATATACGCAAATATGTGGCCATCTTGGGATTTACAAGCTGAATTCGCGGATCCTTTGGAATTTCAAAAAGCCTTGATCCTGTTTTTATCCCAAACTCCTGTTTTAACTTTGGAGAGGCTGCAAGTACAATACTCCCTTGGCGTTCCGTATCCCCTACAACGGCTAAATAGCATTCTAACGGATCAAGTCCTAACAAAACGGCAGCACAGCTCGCATAGAAGCTTTTCATATCTATACATAAAATTTTCTGATCGGGTAGTTGGCTGTAATCTACCATAAAAAATCATCTCCACAAAAGAATGTATGTTCTTATTATATTCCTAATAATAAGAGAATATACGTTCGGTTTCAATGGAAATTTAAAACAGAATGCTCAAGTAGAGAATTCTGCTAAAATAAATGTATAATGGAATATTTAGAATAACGAGGTGCACCTATGGATGAAAAATTCATACGAAAATTAATTCGAAATTACTTTTATCAATACCATCATGATAATGACTCTGTTCCCTTAACAGAAGCAGACTATAAAGAGTTACTTGTAAAAATAAAAGAGCTACAGCAGCTTGATCCAGAAACAACCCTTCATGATATAATAAATGACCTTGTATATGAATACTTAACAAACTAATATAGTATTCAAAGACTAGGAAGACTAGTTTTTATAATTATTTACGAAGTTATATACCCAGTTCAACGTCCAATTAGATAGCTTATCGAGATCTGTTTTTGAAAGTTTTCCTGAAAGATCTCGCAGCATTCGATCTCCTGCCCAGACATTAAATAACTCAATTGGATCTGCAGGTATCATTCCAATGAAGCTAAAATAACCAATTAGCCAACCTGACTCAAACTCCTCAAACGTTTTTTTATCAAAATACTTTGTTCCCTCCAACCGAAGAATAGAGAAAGTACGTGCAAAATCAAACCGATAATCTCCAGCAGATGCATTAGCCCAGTCGATGACGGCAGTTATTTTTTCTCCATCTGTTAGTATATTCAAGGGGTGATAGTCAAGATGAAGTAATGTAGGAGAGTACAACGTATAATACTTTTCAATTAGATTCATTGCCGATTTTTCCAGGTCTGTAACGGGTGTTAAAAAATTCTCATTATTATCTTCAAAGTTATTGTCTACAGATATTGCATGTATGAGCGCTTGCATCCTTCCAAATTCCTTACCAATTTGGCTGGCATTATCGGGGGATCTCTGAAGTTCTTCAAATACTGTATGCCCTTTTGCCCATTCCATTAACATGGCACAATATGATTCACCTTTAAAAACTGAAACTACATTTGGAACAGGGATTCCGTTATTCTGGGCAAGTTGAATCACTTTTTGCTCACGAACAAATTGTTCATAGTGGTCACCGGGCAGTACGCGTAAAGCATAAGCAAAATTTGCGGTTTCAACCTTCCAGACAGAACTATCCTGTCCACCATGAATCTGCTGGACCTTCGTAACAGAAGATAAACCTAATTCTTTCAGTATATTTTCCACGTCCATATCGAATGTTCTCCTTACAATAAAATTTTCAATAACCTATACTTCGATTAATCAGCTTAAATATCCTCTAATGTAAAAAACCAAACCGCAGTTAAAATTGCGATTTGGTTCATTCCTTATAAAGAAAGCCTAAATGCTTTTACAATAATACCATCATTAGCTGGTTCGAAATCATATTGTGGCAACCGTTCAAAGCCATGTTTTTTATATAATTTCATTGCATTCTCCATAAAATCTCCGGTATGTAGTCCTATCGCCTTGAAACCCTTAGCTTTTGCTCGTTGAATACACTCGGAAATAAGCGCCGACGCCACTCCCTTACCACGTGCCTCAGGAGCAACAGCGAGCATTCTAATTTCTGGATAATCCAATTCTTCTAAAGAACCTTCATATGCATCTGTATTAGCTGGAAACAAAACAACGCTTCCTACAATTTTTTCATCAAGTTCACAAACAAGTAATTCGACGCCAGGCTGACTATCCGCTTCAGAAGAGATAGCCTTCTTAAGTGCCAACCAATGTTCTTCAGGAACAGCTTGAGCATGCTCCAGATAAGCGGCAATACGTTGTTCACGAATAAAAATCAATTCATCATCAGTTGCATTTCGAATTCTCATTACATTCACCTGCCTAATTATCTTCACGTAAAAATTTTTCAGTAGTTTTACTTAGCTGTTCACGATTGTGAGCCGTCAACCAGACAGATTCATCAGGGCCTTTAGGAAGAAGTTTCACTTCACTTTTATTAGGGTCAATCGTAATAGACAAATGATAGTGCCTTTTAATTGCATCAAAATCGGTCGTGTCACCAAAACCTGGCGTTTGGTATAAATCTCGAGCATATTCCCATAAATTTTTGTATTCACGAATCAGATTACGGTTTGTTCGGAAGGCCGTATAATAAGCAGCATCAAATCGAACAAGAGTCGTATATAAACGAACATCAGAATCCGTAATAAAATCGCCGAATAAAAATCGGTTGTGAGCCAATCGATTCTCTAATTCATCTAATCTAGCAAACAATTGATCATACGCATGTTCATAGGCTTCCTGTGAAGAAGCAAATCCACATTTATAAACACCATTGTTTATGTCATGGAAGATAACATCATTTAAAGCATCAATCTCTACGCGTAAATGTGTAGGATATAATTCAGGAGCATTTTCCTTATGAAACGGAGACCAAACCGTTTCAAAATAGTTCGTTAGCTTAAAATAATCATTATTAACAGCTTTTTTAGTTTTAACATCGACCATGACTGGAACCGTAGGTCGGCCTATGTAATCAGGATCACTATTTTTATAGACTTCGCTTACATATTGAACACCTAATACAGAATCAACTCCATTTTCATCTAGAGAAAATTCCCAGTCTACATTTTCAATTCTTGGGCGAAGCGGACTAACCGTACCTAAACTAATCGCTTTTTCTAATCCAAGAACTTTCCGAACAATGACAGAACGATGTGCCCAAGGGCAAGCAGCAGACCAAAGAAGACGGTATTTCCCTGATTCAACAGGTAGTTCTCCGGCATTGTGTCCGAATGGAGTTGTGAATCGATTTGTTTGGCGATTAAAAGAGCCATCTGCCTTAATTTCCGCAGGCTTTTTCAATGGTTCTTTTCTAACTTCGTTTGAACTACTATTGATTGCACAGCTTATTTCCTGTTCGTTTTGTGACATATAAATTGCTCCCCCTTTTTACCCAATTATATGTTTCCACTGCATTAAATACATTAATACAAGTAATTAAATCGGTTTACTGAATTTTAATCCTTATTTTTAACTTCCGTCAAGTAAATAAAATAATAAAAAATGCAGAGAAAAGTTCCCCTGCACAAAAGTAACTATTACTTTTTAAAAAACGCCTTTCCCCCGACTTTTTCAACAAGTCTTGGAAAAAGAGTATAAAATACACTTCCAGCATTCATCCAGCCTGGGAGATTAATTTCCCTCTTAGGTGTAAGCATAGAACTCACAATTTTTCTTGCAACAAAATCAGGATCGAGCATAAATCGGCCTACATTCTTTGCATAGGTACCCGATTCGTCAGCAATATCAAAGAAACGTGTTCGAATTGGCCCAGGATTGACCGCTGTTACATGGATATTTGTGTCAGTAAGCTCCATTCGAAGGCTATTAGTAAAACCCAATACCGCATGCTTTGTAGCAGAATATACACTCGACTTTGGTGTTGCAATTTTGCCAGCCTGTGATGCAATATTAATAATGTGGCCAGCGTTTTTTTCCATCATGGCTGGAAGTACCATCTTCGTACAGGAAATTAATCCAAAAACATTAACCTCAAACATCGTTTTCATTTGATGTAAGTTCGCATCTACCACATTAGCAAAAACACCAAATCCTGCGTTATTTACAAGCACATCCACTTTTCCTGCGTTTTGAAGGATTTCTTCGAACACTGCTTCTACATTTTCAAGATTCCCAACATCAACTTTATAGTATAAACACTCTGTTTGATAACGTTCTTTAATAGTCTCCGCAATTTTGGCTAATTGGTCATAGCTTCTCGCTAATAAAATTGGATGAGCACCTTGTTCAGCCACGAGATAAGCAATCTTCTCTCCAATTCCACTTGACGCTCCTGTAATAATAATTGTTTTTCCTCGTAATTTACTGGTCATTGTTTTCACCTCGAAAGACTAGCCTATACATGATATATATACTTTCCATTTACAACTTCTATTTTAATTTCACCTAATTCCTCAAGAAAGTCAAGTTGACCAACTGTTTCAGACATTGTTAGTACGGGCTCTTTAAGAAAAACCTTTGGAAACAAGCTTATACATACTTCAAAAGCAGTCATTGGTTTTTCTCGTAACATTTGAAAAACTTGATTCGCACGCTTTTTTTGTTCTTCAAGGCGATGCTCAATTAATTCAAAAGGATTGTTAATATCTTCTCCATGACCTGTCATAACCATTGCCAATGGAAGAGTTTTTAGTTTCTTTAAAGACTCATTATATTGGACAAGTGGTCTCGGCCGATCTGTTTCACCAAATTGAGGTGGTTCCAGTAACGGATTAGGAGATATTTTTGCAAGTAGCGTATCACCTGCTAAAAACAGGCCATCCTTCTCCCTGAAAAGCCCAATATGGCTTTGCGCATGTCCAGGAGTTTCAATTACTATAAAGCCATCCATTCCAGGAATGCTATCTTTTTCAATTACGGAAGACGTTAAGGAACGATGACAGGAATACTTTAGTTCTTTGTTCATGTTAATCATATTTGTTAAATCAGGATCTATCCCCAATTGAATAAAAAGCTCTTTATAAAATGGTTTATTTGCCTTGAAAAAATGTTCATCACGACTAATCCACGGCTGATTCTTCGGGTGCCCTATAACTGGTAATTCCGCAGGAAAGTAGTCAAGAAAACCTACGTGATCAGGATGGTGATGCGTAATTACAACCTGGTCTATATCTGAAGGCTTATGACCTAAATCAGATAATTGCTGTGTAAAGCTCTCCCATGCTTCCTCCGTTTTTGTTCCAGCATCAACTAAAGTTAATGTATCTCCTTTAAAAAGATACATATTTACATCTCCAACCGGAAACGGAGTTGGTACCGTAATTTTGAAAATATCCTTTGTCGTTATTAAAGAACTCATACAAATCTCCTTACAGTTAATATATTTATATATTTTTTGAAACAGGTTATCTGTTAGTTTCAGATTTCCTAGTATGTACAGTTAGTAGTATCATTACCAGTTTACTCGTTCAACGCTTATTTGTCATTATATTCAAATAATTAATTTGAATCACTTCAATTTTTAATGAAAAGTAACCCTTGACATCGCATTTAATCCGATGCATAATGACTAAAAATGTAAAGCAATGATTAGGAATAGTAAATCATTTAATGGCAACAAGAGAGTGAGATTCAGCGGCTGAAAGATCTCATAGCCCCCTTAGTGATTGAACCTACCTAGGAGCAGTTAGGCAAACCTAACCGTCAACCCACGATACGGGTTTCGAGGCGAACATCTAGAAAAAAAATTAGATGTTAAGTAAGGTGGTACCGCGGATAGTCAGACCTATTCCGTCCTTTATAAGGATGGAATAGGTCTTTTTATATTTCTAAAAAAAACGAAAACAATGGAGGGATAGTTATGGAAACCAAACAAAAAATTGTGTTTGTTGGTGCTGGCTCAATGGCTGAGGCAATGATTTCTGGAATGCTACAAAAGGAGCTGTTCTTACCCAATCAAATTTCTGTAATGAATCGCTCCAATCAAGAAAGATTAGAAAGTTTGAAACATACCTATCAAATATGTATAAACAATAGCAAACAAACAGCAATTAAAGAGGCAGATATTATTATACTAGCTATGAAGCCTAAAGATGTTGTTAGTGGTGTTTTGTCTATAAAAGACTTTGTCACTGAAGAACAGCTTGTTATTTCCGTCCTTGCAGGTGTTTCAACTACTACGATTACTGAGTTATTAGGAAAAGAAGTTCCAGTTGTTCGTGCAATGCCTAACACTTCGGCTACAATCGGAAAATCAGCTACCGCTTTATCAATTGGTGAATACGCAAAGCATCAACATCTCCTGCTCACCCATAAATTGTTTGAAACGATTGGAATTGTCACAACAGTTGAAGAAAAGGAACTTCATGCAGTAACTGGATTATCCGGCAGCGGTCCAGCATATGTATATTACCTAGTAGAATCCATGGAAAAAGCTGCAGATGAAATCGGCTTAGAAAAAGAGATTGCGAAAGAATTAATTCTCCAGACAATTATTGGGGCTGCAGAGATGCTGAAGAAATCACCAAAGCAACCGGCTACTTTACGTCGGGAGGTTACTAGTCCAGGAGGAACTACTGAAGCCGGAATAAAAATTCTTGAAAACTACCGCTATCAAGAAGCGATGATTTCTTGTATCAAGAGAGCAACCGGAAGATCTATTGAATTAGGTGAGGCACTTACACAAGACGTTGCGCACAAAAAATAAATCCAACAAATATATTGTGGTGCACACTAGTGGGAATCTCTTTCCATTTTTGGTAATATGAAGATATATTACTATTTTGGTAGTCGAAATAAAAATGATAAGGAGATCCTATGAGTGCACCCCTTCCAAAAGAAACTTCGTTTATTGAAACTGAAAAAGAGAAAATCTGGTCACGTGATTTCACACTAATTTGTATTTCTAACTTTTTTATTTTTTTAGGTTTTCAAATGACATTGCCAACAATTCCACTTTATGTAGAGGAGCTTGGAGGAAATGATCGGCTAATAGGGGTCGTTGTTGGAATCTTTACATTTTCTGCTCTTCTTACTAGACCTTTTGCAGGTCATTCTTTAGAAAAGAAAGGCAGACGTTTTGTCTATTTATTGGGGTTAGCAATTTTTATTGTCACAGTTGGTTCATACGGTATTGTTAAAAGTATCATCTTCTTATTTGCTATGCGTGTTTTACAGGGTGTTGGCTGGGGATATTCAACAACTGCATCTGGTACAATTGCAACCGACTTGATACCTCCCAAAAGACGTGGAGAAGGAATGGGCTACTACGGTTTGTTTGGGAATGTAGCACTTGCTTTTGGTCCATCACTTGGTTTAGCCTTAGTGGGTACCATTTCTTTTACTCAATTATTTTTAATATGTTCCGTTCTAGGATTAGTGGCATTCCTTTTATCTTCAAGAATCCATTATAAAGAAGTTGAACCACCACCAGTACAGCTCAAAAAATGGGACTTCTATGAAAAAACCGCCCTTCCTCCATCCATTCTATTATTCTTTATAACCGTTACTTTTGGAGGTTTAGCTTCATTCTTGCCTCTTTACACTGCTGAAGAAAATGTGGGAGGTATTCAGTGGTACTTCTTTATTTTTGCAATTTCCCTCATGGTAACTCGTACATTTGCCGGGAAGCTATATGACCAAAAAGGACATCGAGCAGTATTTGCCCCCGGAGCATTTTCAATTATCGTGGCAATGCTTTTATTAGCATGGCTGCCAAATACATTTGTTCTTTTTACAGCTGGTGTATTTTACGGACTTGGCTTCGGTGCAATCCAGCCAGCCTTACAAGCATGGTCTGTACAGTCGGCCCCGCCACACAGAAAAGGTATGGCAAATGCAACCTTCTTCTCATTTTTCGACCTTGGGGTAGGAATTGGTGCAATTGCATTCGGACAAATTGCTTACCTATTTAATTATCACGCTATATATTTGCTTTCAGCATTATCTGTAATAGTATCCATCCTACTCTACTACACTACAATTGGTAAAACTCAAAATCTAACTAATCAATAACGGGACTACAAACTATTGTAGCTCCCTTTTTATACTTTAGGAGAGTTAAATAAACAAACAGTCTGAAACCGTGATTTTCAAAAAACTTATTGAATCACAATTATTTGGTTAAAATGGAATAGGGATATTCTAATTAGATCCTACGTTTTATGATACATCCTCTAATAGGGATTGGAGGTAATAATAATTATGAGAAGAATCCTGCTGTTTTTATCGTTTCTATTTTTTCTGTATGCTTCATGGACAGTCATTGATAAACTAGCAGCAAAATCTGACAATCAATCAGTTTTTGAGACTATTACTTCAGAATTTAATTCTGTTACACATGCAGAGGAGCTTGATGAATTAAAAGGTTTTCTTTCAAGGAGTATTGATTATATTAGCACGTTGCTATCTTCCCTTTCTGAGACGTCTCCCGAAAAAAATATCATTGAAAACAAAGAGGTTCCAAGACCCGATTTAGTTGTACCAAGTGAACAGACATTTTCAGTTCACAACATAGAAATCGGGGAAAGTAAGGAAGAAGTTGAAAAAGCACTTGGAGCACCCAAGCGAGTTTCATTTAATGAATATGGTACAAATTGGTACTCTTATCACGAAAATTACCAAAATTTTATTATGGTAGCTTACGATACCCAAAACCAAGTTGTCGGACTATACACGAATCAGGATTTACTTACTTCTACTCTAAATATTACACGTGGAACCCCCAAACAAGACGTATTGAACCAACTCGGAGAACCACTAGATAAAATTCAAAAGGGTTTTGTGTATTATCAATTTCAGGATGACCGGGATTACGAAGTATTTCATATCGACAACTCGTATATCACACTCTTTTTTGATAAACATGAAAACAATACGGTTACATCCATCCAAATTATTTCTGAAAGCCTTGAAAAAAGTAGACCTGATTTTTATACAGATGCCAGTGAACAACTAAAAGAAGGCTTTGAATTTCAATTATTCGATCTAACGAATGCGTCAAGGGTAAATAACGGCCTACAGGTACTGACCTGGGATGAATCAGTTAAGGAAACCGCACGGAAACACAGTGCAGACATGGCAGAGAATAATTATTTCAGTCATACAAATCAACAAGGACTTTCACCCTTTGACAGAATGCTTGCTGATGAAATTCTATTTACAGTTGCTGGAGAAAACCTTGCTTATGGACAATTCAGCAGTGTATTCGCACATGAGGGTTTAATGAATTCTCTCGGACACCGGGAAAATATTTTGAAAGCAGATTTTGAGTTTCTAGGTGTTGGAGTTGCTTTCAATTCTGAATCTCACCCCTATTACACAGAAAACTTTTTTGCTAAGTAAAGCGAAAATACAATCGTTAGGCTACTTCCACTTTTACGACGGTGAAACCAGATGAAATTCCATCTATATCCATCTCATTATTTGGTTACCCTAGTAAAAGAGGTGATGAAGATGACTTTTACTCGTATTTTACTGATACTGTTCCTTTTCTTTAGTTTTCAGGGAGTAACACTTGCCCAGCAGTCCGAATCATCGTATGGTCCTTTTGCAATTATTCAAAAGGATTATATTGACTTAGATGGTGATGGAGAGAAGGAAGTAATCGAATTATTTGCTCGTAAAAACCAATATGATTTAGCGAATGAATGGGCACTTAAGATTGACGGAAAAGAGATAGGTTCTTACGATAATAAAAACGATTTATATCAACTAGCTGATATGAAGTTCGTTGATGTGTTACAAAATGGGAAACTCGACATTCTCTTATATTTCCGTTCTGTAGGGAGTGGCGGAATTACCGGATTAACTGTGCTTAGTTATGTAGATGATGGAATTGAAGAAATCTTCACTGATCAAAATTCAGAGGATTGGACAGAACAAACCAAGCAACGATTTTCAATGAAATATAAGGGGAATTTTCAAGTCCATTTTAAAGATCAACAAAGAAAACTTGCAGCAACAATACCATTATCAAAACAAAGGTATCAGGATTTTCCAGATAAGAAAGAGTTACAAAAACGGTTATCTGATATTACTACCTGTGTAGCCCCAATATCTGATTATCGCTTTGAAAAATTCACGAAAATGAAACCACAAGAGATTGTAACAAGACAGTCTATATCAGGAATTGCTCACTATGATGTAATCGCCTATTATGAAACAAGATATATTTTCAATAAACAAGAAAATAAATATATTCCAGCAGAGGTTATCCTACAAAGCACAGAGACAGGAAAAAAGCTAGCCGAGGAAGCTTATTAAATTTTTGAATTTGCGCATCGACTAATTTGTCGGTGCTTTTTTTACTGCATATACAGAATGTAAAAAGTACAATAAAGGAAAGGCTGTAGAAGGAAGTGCTAAGATGATAACATTTATACTCCTGTCCAATCTAATCTTTTGGACATTCATTTTACTAAATGGCATTTTAGGGTTTAGAAGCATTAAAAGGCTAGAAGACATACAAACGATTGATAAAACTCCACTTTTATCAATAATTGTTGCAGCTCGAAATGAAGAAGACTCTATTGCTAAAAGTCTAGAAACACAATTTACTCAGACATATCATAATCTTGAATGGATTGTAGTGAATGATCGTTCTACAGACGACACCGGAAGAGTATTGGAAAAATTACAAATAAAAAATAACAGGCTCAAAGTAATCCATATTTCTAAATTACCTACAGGTTGGTTAGGTAAAAATCACGCTATGTACCAAGGATATTTACACTCAAAAGGTGATTACCTATTATTTACAGATGCCGATGTAATGTATCAGCCAGAGGTAATACATAAAGCAATGAGCTTTCTTCAAATGGAAGAAATTGATCATCTAACAATTGCTCCTAATCTTTCCGCACAGACATTTTGGTTAAAGACCTTTGTTTCCTTTTTCTTATTTGGTTTCTCTTATTTCAAAAGACCCTGGTTAGCAAATAAAGATCGTTCAAAGATTGGAACTGGAATAGGAGCTTTTAACTTACTTTCACGTCAGGCCTACGAACAGATCGGTACTCATAAAGCAATTTCTCTTAGACCTGACGATGATCTTCAGCTTGGCTTTAAAATTAAAGCAACTGGATTAAAACAAAGAATCGTATCTGGACTGTCTTTACTTTCTGTTGACTGGTATCCCAGTTTACGAGCAGCATTTACTGGTCTTGAAAAAAACACCTTTGCAGGATTACATTACAGGGTTTCTATGGTCTTTTTAGCTATAATTGGTACATTTGTATCTACAATATTTCCGTATATTACCCTTTTTACAGGTGATAGCATACATTTTCTTTTGAGTATACTCATTATCTTTCTTCTTGGATGCTCATACACGTTAACAACTAAAAAAATAACAACTTTCTCCCCTTTACTGTTTATTGTTTTTCCGATTACTTCATTGTTGTTTATATACTCAATTGCACGAGCAAGTATATTAACATTCATAAGAGGTGGAGTGATGTGGAGAGGAACAAAATACAGTTTAAAAGAATTGAGAAAAATGGATAAAATTTAACTATATTGCCATTAAATGATATAATTTCCTTAGGATATCGAAATAAAATTGGAGGTTTCAAAATTATGAACACAGCTTTATTTTCACCTTATACAATTAAAAATGTTACTTTAAAAAATAGAATTGTTATGGCACCGATGTGTATGTACTCTAGTCATAATCAAGATGGTAAAGTTGAGGATTGGCATTATACTCACTATGTAAGCCGTGCTGTTGGCCAAGTGGGTCTCATTATGGTGGAAGCGACAGCAGTTACACCGCAAGGAAGAATCTCCCCTCAAGACTTAGGAATTTGGAGTGATGAACATATCCCTGGTCTACAAAAATTAGTGGATATGATGAAGGCACATGGTTCAAAGACAGCCATACAAATTGCACATGCAGGTAGAAAAGCTACTGTTGAAGGAGAAATTGTTGCACCTTCTGCTATCGCCTTCAATGAAAACTCAAAGACACCAAAGGAATTAACAATTCCTGAGATAGAGGAAATTGTTCAAGCATTCAGAGATGGGGCAAAACGAGCAAAGGAAGCTGGTTTCGATATCATTGAAATCCATGGAGCACATGGATACCTAATAAATGAATTTTTATCACCGCTTTCTAATAAACGAGAAGATAAATATGGCGGAAGCTATGAAAATCGGTACCGTCTCCTTGGTGAGGTTATTGATGCAGTGAAAGATGTTTGGGAAGGTCCTCTGTTTGTTCGTGTCTCTGCACATGACTATACAGAAGGCGGATTAACTCCTGAAGATTATGTGGATTACGCTAAGCGTATGAAAGAACAAGGGGTTGACCTCATTGATGTTAGCTCTGGGGCAGTTGTACCAGCAAGAATTGATGTCTACCCTGGCTATCAAGTAGGTTATGCGGAATTAATCAGGAACAAAGCGAAAATTCCAACTGGGGCTGTTGGTCTCATCACAAGAGGCATTCAAGCAGAAGAAATACTTCGTAACGAAAGAGCAGACTTAATCTTCATTGCCCGTGAGTTATTACGTGATCCTTATTGGCCAAGAACTGCAGCAAAAGAACTAGGAGTATCAATCGAAGGGCCAGTCCAATACGAAAGAGGCTGGTAAAACACCAAAATCCTACTGAAAGTATCGGATTTCAAATTACTTACCTAAAACAAGGCGATATCTCTATGATATTGCCTTTATTCATTTATAGATTACTAGTAAAGAAGTCACTATATAAAACTCTGCCTATTAGAAAACTCGGCGATTGCCGAGCCTTTAGGAGACAGCAGAGGCGTAGTTGCAGTTATGCAGATAGGAAATAATTTTATGCTTTCCTATCTGCTAAAAAGAAAAGTTGTCTCCTCGAGACACCTTATTCTAAGTCATAGCCCTGCTTTTTAACAAACTCTTTCATATACATTCGCTTCGGTTTTTCAAGCATATTCACCATTTGTTCCGTCCACGTATCTGATCGTTTTCCATCTGTTCGTTCTAGATAATATTCCGATATTATCTTGTTGTATTCTTGCAGTTGTTTCACATACACTTTTTCATCCTGTTGATATTCATCCTCATGATAGACATGTTCATATGGTAACCTTGGTTTTTTCCCTGGCTCTTGATCTGGGTAACCGACTGCAATACCAAAGAGCGGTATAACCCGTTCAGGAACCTTTAATACTTGACAAACATCTTCAAGATTATTTCGTAATCCCCCAATATAACAAGCACCTAGACCCATAGATTCTGCCGCAATAACAGCATTTTGTGCTGCCAATGCAGCATCTATCACAGCTACCATGAATTTTTCTGTACTTTGTAAGGACGTTGTAATATCACGATTCTCCATTTGACTCAAAACCTGATGGCGATGCAGGTCTGCACAAAACACGAAAAAATGTCCGTTTTCTGCAACATAAGTTTGATTTCCAGCAATCTCCGCGAGTTGCTGTTTACGTCCTTTGTCTTTCACTCCAATAATTGAATATGCTTGAATAAAGCTAGAAGTTGAGGCCGCTTGCGCACTCTCAACGATAGTACGAATTTGATCTTCGGATAGAGCTTTTTCCTCAAACTTTCGAATTGATCGATGATTCATGATTGTATCTATTATTTGATTCACTATACTACCTCCATCATGTTTTTCTAGTTGGGATTATTATCATTCTACTATTTCGAATTTATTTCATATTTCATAAAGTCTTTAGCAATGTAAGTTGGTGAAAAAACAGTACACGCTTCCTTAAGGAGTTGTTGACTATCTTCTCCCTGATATCTTGAACTAATATGAGTTAGTACAAGTGTTTTTGCATTTGCCTGCTTTGCAACTTCGGCAGCTTGAGTGGTTGTTGAATGAAAATAATCATATGCAAGTTCAGCTTCATTACTACTAAAGGTTGCTTCATGTATTAGTAAATCTGCATCTTTAGCAAGTTCAATACTTTTTTGACAATACCGGGTATCACCCAGAATGGTAATAATTCTTCCTTTTTTAGAAGGTCCTATGTATTCCTTGCCATTAATTTCTTTTCCATTCTCAAGAATTACCGTCTTGCCTTCCTTAATTCGCTGGTAGAGCGGTCCAGGCTTTATCCCTTCATCCATAAGCTTGTCTACCAAAAGTGTTCCAGGTAAATCCTTCTCAACAATTCGATATCCGTAAACTTGAATTCCATGTTCTAGCTCCCTTGCTTCAACATAGAACTGGTCATCCTCAAAAATAATACCCTCTTCGATTTCAACAACTTCAAGTGGATAGCGAAGATGCGTCCCACTCACCTTCAGTGAAGTGTCTACAAAAGTCTTTATACCTTTTGGTCCATAAATAGTTAACAATGCTTCTCCACCTTGGAAGGAACGACTACCTAAAAAACCAGGTAAACCAAAAATATGATCACCATGTAAATGAGTTATAAAGATTTTTTCAATTCTTCTTGGTTTTATTGATGTATACAATATTTGATGTTGGGTAGCCTCACCACAATCAAATAGCCATGCGGCTCTTCTCTCCTCTAGCAATTGAAGAGCAATTGATGTTACATTACGTTCTTTTGCCGGAACTCCCGCACCCGTTCCTAAGAATACAACTTCCAAACAAATATCCTCCGATTACTCTTTATTTTCTTTCATTTTTCGTTTTATTTCTTTTACTATTTTATCATACTGCTCTTTTTGTTCCTTTGTAAGTGACTCCTCTTCATATCGGACAGTTTCATAATAAATTACAAATTCATTGTCTTCCATATACCCTAATCTTGTAAGCCACTCCCTAGCAGTCTCGTCCTTCAACCGCCCCATTTTATGTTTAGCTGCATAACGTTCCAATTCGTAAAATATACGGCGAACATAATCCTTCGGTGGTTTACTTTTAGTGAAACGTGACACGCCCTTGTTCGTCAGTATTGACGTATTCATTACTATCTCATTCGCACCCTGCACACTAATAACTCTAGTTCTATATTTTTTCCAGTACCAAATAAGTAATACTACTAGAACAATTATAAGCAACGTCCATCCAAACAATGGATTATAGGTTGCTTGTTCCATATCAATAAGATCGCTATATTGAACTGGCTCTACTTGTTCAGTTTCCTCATCAGGATATTGCGCATCAAAAAACTTTTTCAAAAAATCTTCCTGTCCTAAAAGAAAGTAAAGTAAAGGCGTTAATAATATCCCGAAGAAAAAAAAAATTCCCTTTATTACATAAAAAAATGTCACCTTTAGAATTGGCAAGGCAAATGTAAGGATTGTAACTGCTCCAATCATACTTGTTATAACAATAGTAACCCATTTAACTTGTCTCTTCATTCCATCATGATCCGAAAACTGGCTACTTAATAAGCCATCTATAAATCTACCAACCATTACTAATATGACCTGGAAACATGTTAGAAGTAAGACTACATAACTGTATGTATAATCAACAAAAGAATTCATTAGATAAACGATAATCGCTGTTATGAACGTTATTCCTAATATCGAAAGTTCATGTTTCATATCTGCCTCATTAAGATGAGCAGGTACTCTCCAAATAACAAAGATGACGATGATAATCAAAAGTTCTAGTTTATCACTAACAAGGAAGCCTAATCCAAAACTGATTAGTCCTGATAGAATTACTAACCAATATGGCCTCTTTTTAAATAAATAAAAAAGGCCTAACATGATTAGCGGTCCTCCACCAATTACAGTCAGAAATGGTAAAATTGGTGAGACAATTCCTTCATGCATAAAATAAATAAAACTAATAATATATAAGAGTAATGCTTCAATACTATAATGATAGATTCGCAGAAAAATATCTCGTCTCATGATAATCCCCCGATTAACCCTATAATAATTACCTGTTCACCACTGAACTTGTTGATTTCCTACTTAAAGGCTGTAAATATCCCGTTTCACCCTGATCAACTACCTGATAGATTGTTTCGTTTCGAAGCAAAAGACTCTTCATCATTTCCACATCTTCTTGTGGTGGACCCGAGAAAATGACATAGGGTGCAAGTGTATGATGCTTTGCAATGAATAGCATCATTCGTTCCAACGAAATTAAAACAGAATGCTGGTTAACTCTAGCAAGCATTTCAAGCGCTTTATCTAATTGTTCAGCACCGGTACCAAGCGGTAGATGGAAAAATGGAACTTTACCAGCAGACCGAATATTGATAAATAGTTCAAACATAATATTCTTTTGAGTTGCTGTATGACAAATGTATGTTATGTAACTCATTACATTTTCTAAATTAGAAATTAGACCATTGCCATCCTTTATAGTGACAATTATCGACCATGCAAATAACGAGGTCTTATCATAGATTTTCGTTTGTAATGTTTGCGTTTTAGCTGTGGCCAACCAATGAATCCGATTAAAAGGGTCACCCGATCTGTAATCCCTGGTTCCAATTGGAGAGTTTTGCTGTTCAAATAATGATCGTCTATTTGAATAGTTCCCCTGCCTTTTTGGAAGAATTTGCTCAATTCCATCTACAGAAATTGGCGTTGGATAAATGATAATTTCGTGATACAAAGGTTGATTGTATTCCATTACAGCAATACCAAAACCGAATGGATGCTGTAATGTAAAATAAACACTCCTAATTTTTGCAAACCCTCGCCTTTTGGCATAAATCGGTAAGGAAATATGTAAAGCTTCCTTTGCTGACATCGTAAGAGGAATAATTGCCTCTACTTGTTGTCTTTGCTCCCCCTTGCTTAACGGATGACAATCGACCACGTTATCTAAGAAAAAATGAAGTTTACTATTTAGTATAGGAATTCTCCCATATTGCTCAATTTGAATATCAATACTTCCTGTCTCATTAGGGAATAACTTAACCTTTTGCCGATTCTGATTAATAAGCATTCCATTCGCGGCATGCTTTAAATACCATTTACTTAGTACTCCAAACAAAAAAAACGTACTAGAAAAAGCAAATAAATAAAATGAACTTGAATAAAAGCTAATTAAAATCATAATAAATGCAAAAACTACGATAAAATTTAAGAACTTATTTTCTATTATTCGTTTATGCCACTGCATATGTGATATGTGCCTCCAGTTTCCATCCTATTTTTTCCATTATACATGAACTATTTCACTTTACTAGATAAAAAATAGATTGTATTGTTAATAACGGCTAAAGATTTCTATGGATGGAACACTAATTAAAAATATATTATTTGCTTTCATTATATCAAAGGTCTAAAATTAAATATTTGAGTAGACATTGAAAAATAAACGTTGTAAAAAAGTGGGGTATTGTAATGACATATTCAGCACCAAAGACAATTGTAGTAATTTTTGGAGCAACAGGTGATTTAGCAAATAGAAAGTTATATCCTTCTATTTATAATCTTTATACAAAAGGAAAGCTTACTGAAGACTTTGCAGTCATTGGTGTCGCTAGACGACCACTTGATCATAATGAATTTAGACAAAATGTTAGAGAGTCTATTTCTGAAGGTTTAGGGGATTCAAAAAATGAAATAGTTTCATTTTCTGAGCATTTTTATTATCATGCTTTTAATGTAAATGATAGCTCCTCATATAAAGAATTAAAGCTATTGGCAGAAGAACTAGATTCAACCTATCATACGGAAGGTAATCGCATTTTTTACTTAGCCATGGCACCTGAATTTTTTGGCACAATTGCTGAAAATCTAAAAGCTGAGGGACTAACAGCTACTGATGGTTATTCTCGTTTAGTTATTGAAAAGCCGTTCGGCCACAATTTGCCTTCTGCCCAGCAACTCAATGAGCAAATTCGCCACGCATTTTCAGAAGATCAAATTTACCGTATTGATCATTATTTAGGTAAAGAAATGGTCCAAAACATTGAGGTAATCCGTTTTGCGAATGCCATTTTCGAACCACTCTGGAACAATCGCTATATCTCAAATATACAAATCACTTCCAGTGAGGTCTTAGGCGTAGAGGATCGCGGTGGTTATTATGAAAAATCTGGTGCACTTCGTGATATGGTGCAAAACCATATGCTCCAAATGGTCTCTCTATTAGCAATGGAACCACCTATTAAATTAAATACAAATGAAATTCGCAGTGAGAAAATTAGAGTGCTGCGCTCTTTACGACCATTAGAAGATTCAGAAGTACATAATTATTTTGTTAGAGGTCAATATGGTCCAGGAACAATTAACGGACAGCAAGTACCTGGTTATCGTGAGGAACACAATGTAGATCCTCAATCGAATACTGCAACCTTTGTTGCAGGAAAGTTACTTATTGATAATTTCAGATGGGCTGGAGTACCATTTTACATCCGAACCGGTAAACGCATGAAAAAAAAATCTACAAGAATCATTGTTCAGTTTAAAGATATTCCTATGGATTTATATTTCAAGCAAGATAAGGAACCGCAAAACCCGAACTTATTAATCATCAACATCCAGCCTGATGAGGGCATTACCTTACATCTTAATGCTAAAAGACCTGGTCAAAATACAAAAACAACACCCGTAGAGCTGGATTACTGTGTAAATTGTATTGATGGAATTAATACTCCTGAAGCATATGAAAAATTAATTTACGACTGTATGATGGGTGATGCAACTAACTTTACACATTGGGATGAGGTCGCACTCTCTTGGAGGTTTGTAGACTCTATCTCTAAGGTTTGGGAAAGCCAAATCGCTACTGAATACCCTAACTATGAAGCTGGGTCTATGGGACCTAAAGCAGCTGATGAATTATTAGAAAAGGATGGCTTCCATTGGTGGCCGATTTCTGAATAACATATGTAAGACCCCTATCTTTTTTCAGAGAAGGGGTCTTTTACTGTTCATTATTCAAGTCACTTAGAAAGTCTTTTTCAAAGCTAGTTCCATGCTCATTATTTCGAGGCATCTGTTTCTTCGAAAGTTTGACTCCATTAGAAACAATTGTTTCTCCATATTTACCTTTCAATTGGTCTAGAACCTTTAACAATGGTTCCTTCTTTGCATCTTTTTCGTATGAAAAAAGATCGAGTTGTTTGTATGCTTCATTTTTTTCCAGCAGGTCCTGGGCTGTAACACCTATTAACCGAATTGGTTCACCATTCCAATGGATTTTGAATAATCGTAGAGCAGCCTTGAATATGTCCTCATCCTTATCAATAGGATTCTCAAGCTTTCTACTCCTAGTTACTGTTTTTCGGTCAGCAAAGCGAAGCATAAGCTGTACATTATTAGTAAGCATATCTTTTCTACGAATCCTCCCACCTACCGAGGTAGACAATCTCTTTATGACTTCAGTAAGTTCGCGCTCATCTGTAGAATCATGTGCTAATGTCGTGGAATTACCTATGCTTTTAAAGTCAGAAATAGCATCGGGATCGACTCGTCTATTATCAATGCCATTAGCTCGTTGCTTGAGTCTCTCGCCATTTATACCTAAAAGATGTTTTAATTGAACATCATTTCCGTTCGCGAGATCTCCAATCGTTTTAATATTGATGGTTGCTAATTTCTCTGCTGTTTTTGCTCCAACCCCATGCATTTCTCCAACTACCCTCGGCCAAAGAATCGGTTGAACATCTCTTTTGCGCAGCACTGTTATTCCCATAGGCTTTTTCATGTCTGAAGCAGTTTTTGCAAGAAATTTGTTTGGAGCAATCCCAATACTACATGGAAGTAATAAATTTTTCAGTACATTCTGTTGAATGGATGTGGCAATTTCAAGTGGTGACCCTACATTATAACATTCCGTTATATCTAAATATCCTTCATCAATTGAAACAGGTTCAACAAGGTCTGTATATGAACGCAGTATGTCAAACATCGCTAATGAAGCTTTCCGGTATCTCTCAAAATTCGGTTTCATAACAACCAGATCCGGACACTTACGTTTTGCTTCCCAGAGTGGCATCGTTGTTTTTACACCCTTTGCCCTCGCTTCATAACTACATGTTATTATAATCCCCTTCCTCTCCTCCACATTACCAGCGATAGCAAGAGGTTTTCCTTTTAGTGAGGGATCATAAGCAATCTCAACGGATGCGTAAAAACTATTCATATCGACATGTAAAATTACTTTTCCGTTTTTAGGATACATTTCTTTCATGACTACACATCCTATTGCATGCACTTTTCCTATATTTTATCATATTCAAAAACAAGACAACATTCGTGACGTTAGTTCGGCAAAAGAAAAAAGCCACCTCAATGGTGACTTTGAATATGCTCCTTCACATCTGTAAATCCGTCTAATCCTTGAAAGAGACTCGCAGGGTCTAAGAGGGTGATTAGTCTATCCTCTAATGTAGCAACTCCTGTTATGTAAGGAGAAAGTTGATAAGTAAGATTCAAACCTTTAATTTGGTCGTCTTGGATATCTAGTATCTCTTTTGCATCATCTACAACTAACCCTACTGACAAGGTTTCTGTCTTTATTACAATAATTCTCGTATTTTCAGTACTCTTTGTTTTTACATTAAATAGAATGACACCTGTATCAATAATTGGAACCAGTTCATCTCGAATGGTAAGTACACCTAACATATAAGAAGGCATATGGGGAATTACATTTGATTCACTAAATCTCTCAATGGAAATCACATTTCGTATTGGAACAGCATACTCTTCACTACCGGTCGTAAAAACAACCACTTTATTGTTTTCTAGCAAACTATTCACCTCATCTAGTAAAAACGTCACTACGTCTATATAGGTCTATCATACTTTACCCAGTGGTGAAAATAAAGGGGAAAATAATAGATGATAGACATGGGAATGTGATTTTTCTATCTTACCTTCGTTGGTAGTTTTACACCACAAAGGGCAGGTAGAACGCTTCTATCTTGCTTTCCTTGGCAGTTTTTTACCACAATGGCTCGTAGGACACTTCTATCTTACCTTCCTTGGTAGTTTTTTACCACGAATGGCTCGTAGAACGCTTCTTGGTCCTCCTTGTACCCCACATCGTAGATAAAAAAAAGTGAAGCCACCCCTACAGGTGATTTCACTTCACTCACTCTCAGTTTTATATTATTTTGCTACCTCTTCAACAATCGCAACAATCAGTTCTGCCGTTTTTACAAGCTCTTCGATCGGCATTTTTTCGTTTGTTGTATGAATTTCTTCATAACCAACAGCTAAGTTAACCGTAGGGATACCGTGACCTGCAATTACATTTGCATCGCTTCCTCCACCACTTCTTTGAAGCTCGCTCTGTCTTCCGATTTTAGCAGCAGCACGTTTTGCAACTTCTACTACATGGTCTCCGTCTGCAAACTTAAAGCCAGGGTACATTACTTGAATATCTACCTCTGCTCTACCACCCATTTCACTTGCAGCAGATTCAAATGCTTCCTTCATTTTTTGAACTTGGCTTTCCATTTTTTCAGTAACTAATGAGCGCGCTTCAGCTAAAATATCAACGTGGTCACAAACAATATTTGTTTGAGTTCCTCCTTCAAAGCGTCCAATATTTGCAGTTGTTTCCTCATCAATTCGTCCTAATGGCATTCTTGAGATTGCCTTTGCAGCGATAGTGATTGCTGAAACACCCTTTTCCGGTGCAACACCCGCATGAGCCGTTTTTCCAATAATCGTAGCTTTCACTTTTGCTTGTGTAGGTGCAGCAACAATTATATTACCAACCTTACCATCACTATCAAGTGCATACCCATATTTGGCAGTTATTAGAGAACGGTCTAAGGCTTTCGCTCCGACAAGTCCTGATTCCTCACCTACAGTGATAATGAATTCAATCGTTCCATGAGGAATATTATTTTCCTTCAGTACTCGAATCGCTTCAAACATAGCTGCTAAACCAGCTTTATCGTCTGCACCTAGGATCGTTGTTCCATCTGTTACTATATAACCGTCTTTTATTGATGGCTTAATTCCTTTACCAGGCACGACTGTGTCCATATGTGAAGTGAAATAGATCGTATCCACATCAGCTTTTGTTCCCTCAAGCGTACAAACCAGGTTACCTGCTCCATGCCCGGTTTCAGAAGTTGTATCATCCTCGACTACATTCACACCTAATGCTGAAAACTTTTCTTTTAAAACCTTTGCAATTTCTGTTTCAAATTTTGTTTCAGAGTCTACTTGTACTAGTTCTAAAAATTCATCCACTAGTCTATCCTGATTAATCATGTATGTACCTCCAAGATGGATTTTCCCAATAGTATTGGGTTGTCAAACCATATTTTAAAAATCTCTAACGTACATTAGCCTATCATATCTAAGTTCAAAATCCAATTGATAGACTTGGCGTATTTATGCCATTTTTTGATCTTGCTTGAAAAACTTCCTTCAAAAATACGAGGCATCCCCGGGAGTATTTACATATATTAAGCCAGGGTTAAATACTATCTTAAACTAAAGCGAGAATGCATCATTCACACTTGAAAAAATGTAAATTTCTCCTCTGAGTAAAGTTAAAGTGGAATATTTCCATGCTTTTTATTAGGACGTGTTTCCTTTTTATTACGTAGCATTTCAAGCGCTTGGATGATTTTAATACGCGTTTCACGAGGATCTATTACGTCATCAACCATTCCCTGACTTGCTGCTACATATGGATTTGCGAATTTTTCTCTGTATTCTTCAATTTTTTGTGCTCTTGTTTGTTCAGGGTCATCACTTTCACTTATTTCACGGGCAAAAATGATATTTGCTGCCCCTTGTGGGCCCATTACGGCAATTTCAGCGTTAGGCCATGCAAACACTAAATCAGCACCAATAGATTTACTATTTAATGCAACATAAGCTCCACCATACGCTTTCCTAAGAATAACAGTTAACTTAGGTACAGTTGCCTCTGAATAGGCATATAAAATCTTAGCACCATGGCGAATAATTCCACCATGCTCTTGTTTAATTCCCGGAAAGAAACCTGTAACATCTTCAAACGTTATCAAAGGAATATTAAAGGAATCACAAAAACGGATAAACCTTGATGCCTTATCTGAGGAATCGATATCTAGACCCCCAGCCATGTATTTTGGCTGATTACAAACCAGGCCGACAACCTCTCCTTTTATACGAGCAAGACCGACAACAATATTTTTTGCAAAATCCTTATGAACTTCAAAGAAAGAATCCTTATCAACTACTTGATCAATTACTTTTCGAACATCATATGGTCTTACTGCGTCAAATGGTATTGCGTCAGTTAAATCAGGCCTATAATCATCACCTTCATCTACATCTAGGATTGGCGGTTTTTCCTCATTATTTTGAGGTAAATAACTGATGAGTTCTCGAACTTGTAAAAGAACTTCTTCCTCTGTTTGTCCAGAGAAATGCGCGTTTCCACTGATTGAGTTATGTACCTTTGCACCACCTAAATCTTCTGAACTGATTTTTTCACCAGTAACGGTTTCAATAACCTTTGGACCTGTTATAAACATTTGCGATGTATTTTCTACCATAAATACGAAATCCGTAATAGCAGGCGAATACACAGCACCACCTGCACATGGGCCCATAATAACCGATATTTGCGGAATTACTCCTGAATAGATTGCGTTTCGATAAAAGATGTGTCCATACCCATCCAGGGAAACAACACCTTCTTGAATTCTTGCACCACCTGAGTCATTTAACCCGATAAATGGCGCTCCATTTTTTGCTGCTAAATCCATAACATTCGCTATTTTTTTAGCATGCATTTCTCCAAGTGCACCGCCAAAAACGGTAAAATCTTGAGAAAATAAATAGATTGGTCTACCATTTACTTTTCCATAGCCAGTAACAACTCCATCGCCTGGTCCCTTTTTATCAGCCAGACCAAAGTCAGTGCTTCGGTGTTGGATAAATGGATTTAATTCCACAAAGCTTCCCTTATCAACTAAAAGATCAATTCTTTCCCTAGCCGTTAGCTTTCCTTTCTCATGCTGTTTATCTATTTTTTCGTCTCCACCGCCTAGTTCAACCTCGCGGCGGCGATCATAAAGTTCATTAATCTTTTCATAGATGTCTACCATTAATGTAATTCCTCCTTACTAGTCTTCTCACAAAGTTCGTATAAAACACTTCCAGTTGATTTTGGATGCATAAACGCAATTTTTGCCCCGCCTGCTCCGATTCGCGGCTCTTCATCAAGCATTTTGATGCCATTTGCTTTCATGTCTTCAATTCTATCTTCAATTGAAGATACCCCTAATGCAATATGATGAATTCCCTCTCCTCGTTTTTCTATAAATTTAGCAACCGGACTTTCAGAAGAGAGCGGTTCCAAAAGTTCTATCTTCGAATCTCCTACTTTCAGGAATGCTACCTTAACCTGTTGTGATTGCACTTCCTCTACCCCAACTAAAGGGAGTTGTAGTACATTTGTATAGAATGGTAGAGCGCGTTCAATAGATGAAACTGCAATCCCGATATGATCAATTTTTTTCATGATGGATTTCCCCCTTAACGAGCGCTCGCTCAGAATTAATTACTACTACAACAGTTCATATGTATAATTCTATTGTAGCATGAACTCATCAAAAATTGTGTATTTTCAGTTTTCATAAATAGTAGGTATTTTGTTGTCCCATTTAGTAAATCAAGGTAGAATAAAGAAAAAGAAATAAGAGGAGGGAAAGAGAAGTGTCCCGTAAAACTCAAAAAATCGTTGTGTATTTAATGATTGGAGTCATGCTAATTACAACTCTTTTAGCTGGAGTTGGTATGTGGTTTTAATAGATGTGAAAAAGGTGACCGGTATGGGTCACCTTTTTTCACGTATTAAGCCCTTTATGTAAGCTTTTAATAATTAAATACTCTTCCATTTCTTTAACAAATTGTAAGAGAGCAGCCCTTGTTTCAAATTCTTCTCTTGTTTTTGGTAGAGGCATCTCCCGAAAGGTGTTTCGCATCTCTTCTAACTTGTTTAGAAACTTCCTTGCTGTATTACCTGGATGGATGGATTGTCTAACATCGTCAATAAAATTTGCTACCATATGCCCTTGTTCTACAGAATGAGTAATTGAGGTAATGATTGGTAACATCCTTTGGAGAATTTCAAACTGTCTCTCTCGCATTGAAAAATAAGTATAGTACTGATTTTCTTCCCGAATTAAATGGTTCTCCACATCTCGGTAGGCGATATTTTTTGCTCTTCGCAAAAGATTCTCCAAGTCCATTATTTCATGACCATCCCAGATACTTTCCCCAGTCCGCAGGTAATGCACCATTTCTTTTAAAACCTTTCCGAACTTCTCTTCGATCTCTACCTGAAATTTCTTTAGTTCTTTATCAACACTTGGCATGTAAAGGTTTACTAGTAACGCTACTCCAATACCAATAATAATTAGACCAAGTTCATTGAAAATCAGACTCATGGTCACATTACCAGCCGAAAAGACATGTAAAATAATTACCGTACTTGTAACAATTCCATCTTTTGCTTTTAAAGCTACTACCGTAGGAATAAAAAATACTAACAGCAGTCCAATTGACACAGGGTAATACCCAATCCCCTCAAAAAATAGAAAGGAAAACAGAATTCCCACAGTACATGCAAGGAATCTTTCCCACGAGCTTTGCAGTGACTTTTTCCTAGTTACCTTTATACACAATATCGTTAATATTCCTGCAGATGCAAAACTATCTAAATCAAAAAGCTTTGCTAGTGAAATCGCAATTGTCGTTCCTAAAGCTGTCTTAATCGTACGATACCCAATCTTAAACATATTTCATCTCCTAAACAATACGTCATGCTTATTATACGGATTGGAGACCGAAAAATAAATCGACAATGTAAGAAAAAAAGAATGACCATTTAATGATCATTCTTTTTATAAAACCTTCTCAAGAAAATCCTGAGCTCGTTTACTTCTTGGATTTGAGAAAAATTCTTGCGGACTTGCTTCTTCTACTAAGGCTCCATCGTCCATAAAAATAATTCGATCTGCTACTTCACGCGCAAAACTCATTTCATGTGTAACAATGACCATTGTCATTCCTGTGTGAGCCAACCCCTTCATTACATTTAATACCTCTTTAACCATTTCAGGGTCTAATGCAGAAGTTGGTTCATCGAAAAGCATGATTTCAGGAGACATTGCTAATGCGCGAGCAATTGCTACCCTTTGCTTTTGTCCGCCAGAAAGTCTACTAGGATATTCATTTGCCTTTTCTGAAAGACCAACCTGTCTTAATAAATCAATTCCCATAGCATCTGCCTCTTGTTTGGATAAACCCTTCACCTTCATTGGTGCATAGGTAAGATTTTCGAGTACAGTTTTATGGGGAAAGAGATGAAAATGTTGAAAAACCATTCCAATATTCTGACGCACCTTTGTAATATTAACTTTCGACGCTGTTATTTCCACTTCTCCAACCCACACACGACCAGATGTTGGAGTTTCCAGCATATTTAAACATCGTAGAAAAGTGGACTTCCCTGAACCAGACGGGCCAATTATAGCTACCACTTCACCTTTTTTGATAGTAGTAGAAATATCCTTTAATACTTCTAGCTTTCCAAACGATTTATAGAGGTTCTCTACATTTACATGTATATTATTCACTCCGACGCAGCCTCCTTTCTAGTACTCCTCCAAGGAGAGTGAGGCAAGTAACAATAACCCAATAAACAAATCCTGCTACTAATAAAGGTTCAAAATAGCGGAAAGTATTTGCTCCTACGACCTGTGCACGCCTCATGATGTCTAGTAAACCAATTGTACTTACAATTGCTGATTCTTTCGTTAATGTTACAAATTCATTTAATAATGCAGGTAAGATATTTTTAATCGCCTGCGGTAAAATTATATCCTTCATCATTGGTTGATATGGAATAGCAAGTGCTTCAGCTGCTTCTTTTTGTCCTTTATCAACAGCTTGAATTCCTGCACGAATAATTTCAGAAATATACGCACCCGAATTCAATCCAAATGCTAATACACCAGCTACAAATTTATCAATATCATATTGAAACAGCTGTGGAACAGCAAAATAGATCAATACTAATTGTAAAATTAACGGTGTACCACGAAAGATAGATGTATAAATATCCGCAAACCACTTCAGGTATCTTACTTTACTAATCTTAAAGACTGCCAATATAGTTCCGAGAATCAATCCTAAAATTGCCGATACTAGCGCAAACGAAACCGTTATTCCGATTCCCTCTAGTATAAACGGAATTGAAGGCAGAATTCGGGAAAAATCAATATCCAAATTCATGCCTTACACCTCATTTCTACTGTATTATTCTTCAATCCATTCTTTTTCTAGTTTTTCAAGTTCGCCATTAGCTTTCATTTCTTCTAATACCTTATTAAAATCTTCTACAAGTTCACTACCTTTTGGAAATGCAATTGCCATACCAGGAGAAGCATCAGTTGGGTCTTCAAAGCCCGCTAGGTCTAATTCATCAATAAATCCTAATGCAACTGTTTTATCTAAATATACAGCGTCTATACGACCCGCTTTTAATTCTTGGATTAATTCTGGTGCTTTATTTAACGCAATAATTTCAAGGTCGTTCATTTCCTCTTCCTTAATCTTAGTTGCACCCTCTTCTTGAATCGTTCCTAGTTGTACTCCAAGCTTTTTGCCATCTAGTTGATCAAATGAAGTAACATCAGAATCTTTCAATGTAACAAACATTTCCCCAGATTTATGATATTCAATAGAGAAATCTACGCTTTCCTTACGCTCATCAGTAGCAGACATACCAGAAGCGACGAAATCAACTCGTTTGGATTGTAATGAACTAATTAAACCACCAAAGTCCATATTATCAATCTCTAATTCATAACCTAATTGTTCCGCAATGTATTTTGTTAATTCGATATCAAACCCAATGTATTCGCCTGAAGCTGCGTCAATTGTTTCAAAAGGTGGGAAATCAGCTGATGTCCCCATTTTTAATACTTTTTTATCCTCAGAACCTTCACCAGAAGTATTTTCGCTCGTACCACATGCGGCAAGAAATGCTATTGTTAAAATAGTAATTAATGAAACTAGTAAATGTTTTTTCATATTGTTATCCCCCTATGTCGTAATTTATAATTATTCGATAGATTGTATTTTAACACATATGCATAAATATACAATATGATTTTTAAAAATAATAAAAGATTAATAATTCTAATCTTTCTAAATTATTTTCTGAATAAATATTCATATTTTGGTAGATTTCTATATAAGAGAATTACTTATGGAAATGGATACTGGAATAGTATTTAGAGGGGGCAAAAAAGGAGATATAGTAGTATTAGGGAATCGTGTCTTGAGATCTTTTCTTCCGAGGGCTCATGGAGTGAGTTTTGAGTATACGTGTAGACGTACCCTCTTCTTGCTATACACCTTTTCGGGATTTTCGAATATACGTGTACCTCATCGGGCACTTGCGATACACCTTTTCGAGATTTTGCAGAATACGTGTATCGCATCGGACTCTTGCGACACACCCTTTTGGTTTATTTCAAAAATACGTGTACAGCAACCTCTTCTTGAAGAGCCACTCTAGAAAGAGTTCAAAATAGCGCGAAAGCAAAAAAAAAGAAGCCATACGGCTCCCTTTTACACTTCTTCACAATATTCTTCAAAAGTATCTTGTAATTTGTTGATAACTGCCATTGGTTCGTGTCCTTCGATTTCATGACGTTCAATCATTTTTACAATTTTACCGTCTTTTAATAATGCGAAGGATGGAGAGGATGGTGGATATCCTTCAAAGTATGCACGAGCTTTTTCTGTAGCTGCTTTGTCTTGTCCTGCAAATACTGTAACTAATTGGTCTGGACGCTTATCGTAGTGAAGAGCATGAGCAGCTGCTGGACGAGCAATTCCTCCTGCACAACCACATACAGAGTTAACCATTACAAGTGTAGTTCCTTTTTTAGTTAATGCCTCTTCTACCTCTTCAGGTGTTTTTAATTCTTGGTAACCTGCTTCAGTTATTTCACGACGTGCTGTTTGCACGATATCATTCATAAATAAATTGAAATCGACTTCCATATCGCACTCTCCTTGTTTGTATAATTATTGTTCTACTATATAATAGCAATTTATTGTATGTTTTTTCAAATTATAGAGTTTAAAGAATTGGACTTTGGGTATTATATTAATACATCTAGATCATACCCCTAAACTCCCTAGATGGAAGGAAAGTTGTGAAGCTTTCCTTCTTTTTTATGCTTTTTCCACCAGCTGGCAGTATGCCAGGATCCTATTTCTCATACAAGTTAATTAGTTCCTTAACTGCAGCAGTTACGTTAATATCTCCACTTACTACTTTATCCTCGAGGATTGGTAGGTTTGTTTTGACCGAAGTGTGACTAAAAAAGCTTGTTTCTAAGTAATCTTTGATCATGGCATAAATCCAATCCTTTGTTTGGGCATTCCTTCTGTCTTGAAACACACCTGATTGCTTAGTTAGTTCTTCAAATCGAAGGATCACTTTCCATATTTCTTCAATGCCCTCATGAAAAAGGGAAGATGCTGTAAAAGCTTTCGTCGACCAACCCTTTGTCGCTGGCTGCAAATAATGAAGGATACGGTTGTATTCTCCCCTTGCTACGGCCGCTTTTTGCTTGTTGTCTCCGTCCGCCTTATTAATTAACAGGGCATCTGCTAATTCCATTACACCCTTTTTCATCCCTTGTAATTCATCACCAGCACCAGTTAATACTAGCAGGAGAAAAAAGTCCACCATACTTCTAACGACAACTTCACTCTGTCCAACACCTATTGTTTCAACTAAGATGACATCGAAGCCGGCAGCTTCACAAAGCAAAATTGTTTCACGGGTTTTACGGTTTACTCCCCCTAACGTACCTCCAGATGGAGATGGACGAATAAATGCGTTTTTATTTCTGGATAAAGATTCCATTCGAGTTTTATCCCCAAGGATACTTCCTCCAGTAATACTACTACTAGGATCTACAGCTAATACTGCCACTCGATGACCTTGTTCACATAAAAACGTACCAAATGTCTCAATAAATGTACTCTTACCAGCCCCCGGAACACCTGTTATCCCGATTCGAATGGACTTCCCCGTGTTTGGAAGTATTTTATTAATTACCTCTTGAGCTTTGTCACCATGCTTTTTCGCGTTACTTTCAACAAGAGTAATAGCCTGAGCTAAAATAGTACGGTCCCCGCTAAGAATTCCTGTTATAAATTCCTCTGTTGATTTTTCCTTCTTTTTTACAAATTTACGAGGTGTATTTGAATTATTATCTACTGTTTTACCTTTAACAATTTCACTAGTGAACCCATCAGATGCATCTTCAGGCACCCATTCAGGTCGATTTTTTTTACTCATTTCCTTCTTCCTCATACCCTAGACGTCGGTATATTTCTTCAATTACTTTCTGGGCTGCAACAGGAATCACTGTACCCGGTCCGAAAATGGCTGCGGCTCCATGTTCTCTTAAATAATCGTAATCTTGAGCAGGAATTACACCACCTACAATCACGAGGATATCTTCTCGACCCAATTTTCTTAATTCCTCAATCAACTGAGGTAATAATGTCTTATGACCTGCTGCTAGAGAACTCATACCAATTACATGTACGTCATTTTCAACCGCTTGTAACGCTGTTTCCTCTGGGGTTTGGAATAAAGGTCCCATATCAACATCAAATCCTAAGTCTGCAAATGCAGTTGCGATAACCTTTGCTCCTCGGTCATGTCCATCCTGCCCCATTTTTGCAATTAGAATACGAGGCCGTCTACCTTCATCTTCTAAGAATTGATCAGTCATTTTTTTTACATTCATAATTTCTTCCTCATTTGAGTACTCAGCACTATAAATTCCACTGATAGATCGAATCACTGCTTTATGTCGTTTCGATGCTTTCTCAATAGCATCTGAAATTTCTCCTAATGTCGCACGTACTCTTGCAGCATTGACCGCTAATTCTAATAGATTGCCCTCACCTGATTGTGCTGCTTTTGTAATCTCTTCTAATGCAATCTGAACTTTTTGACTGTCTCGAGATTCTTTAAGTTTATTTAGACTTTCGATTTGCTTTAGTCGAACTGCTGTATTGTCAATATCTAAAATATCAATTGGTTCTTCTTTTTCTAATCTGTACTTGTTAACACCGATAATAGTCTCTTTACCTGAGTCGATTCTAGCTTGGCGACGTGCGGAAGCCTCTTCAATCCTCATCTTAGGAAGTCCAGTTTCAATCGCTTTTGTCATACCGCCAAGAGACTCAATTTCCTCAATATGCGTCCAGGCACGTTTCATCAGTTCATTTGTCAGCGATTCAACATAGTAAGAGCCACCCCATGGATCGATTACGTTACAAATACCTGTTTCATCCTGTAGATACAGCTGCGTATTTCGTGCTATTCTAGCAGAAAAATCAGTTGGAAGTGCAATTGCTTCGTCTAATGCGTTTGTATGAAGTGACTGTGTATGACCCATTGCAGCAGCAAGTGCTTCAATACATGTTCTTGTGACATTATTATATGGATCTTGTTCAGTTAAACTCCATCCAGATGTTTGCGAATGCGTTCTAAGTGCTAGAGATTTCGGGTTCTTTGGGTCAAAGGTTTTCATCATCTGAGCCCAAATCAGTCGTGCTGCTCTCATCTTAGCAACTTCCATAAAATAGTTCATACCAATTGCCCAGAAGAAAGACAATCTTGGTGCGAACGAATCAATATCTATTCCTTTTTTAATCCCAGTACGAACATACTCTAATCCATCAGCAAGAGTGTAGGCTAATTCAATATCTGCTGGTGCCCCTGCCTCCTGCATATGATAACCCGAAATACTAATGCTATTAAATTTCGGCATATTCTTAGAGGTATACTCAAAAATATCAGAAATAATTCTCATTGATGTTTCAGGCGGATATATATAAGTGTTACGCACCATGTACTCTTTTAAAATATCATTTTGAATCGTACCTGATAACTTTTCTGGTGGAACACCCTGTTCCTCAGCAGTCACAATATAGAACGCCATAATTGGTATGACTGCACCATTCATAGTCATTGAGACACTCATTTGATCTAGAGGAATACCATCAAATAATGTTTTCATATCAAGAATCGAGTCTATTGCAACTCCAGCTTTTCCAACATCACCAACAACTCGTGGATGATCCGAATCATACCCCCGATGTGTTGCTAAATCAAATGCAACTGATAGCCCCTTCTGACCCATCGCTAAGTTACGACGATAAAATGCATTACTTTCCTCAGCTGTTGAAAAACCTGCATATTGTCTTACCGTCCATGGACGGTTAACATACATCGTCGGATATGGTCCACGTAAAAAGGGAGGGATACCAGGCATATAATCCAGATGTTTGACGTCTTCGATATCATTCTCTCCGTATAACGGTTTTACTGCAATCTGTTCATTTGTTTCAAAAAGCAAATCATCTATTGAACTTTGTAATTCGTCTTCTATTTGTTTTTCCCAATCTTCTTCCGTGCCTGACGGTACATTATGTAGTTGAATTTTCGAATAATCCGGTCGCTTACTCATTTTGAATGCACCCCCATCTCTTGCTGTAGCTGATATAAGAATGAATAACAATCAGTTTTAATATGGATAAAATCATTAATCCCAGCATTCTTATACTCTTGTGCTATCTGCCCCTCTTGTTTTCCTGCAATATATAATCTGATTCCTGGATTTATAGCTTTCAGCTCTTTACTTATTTCTACTATCATTTCCTTATATGCTTCATCTTTACCACAAAAAACGAAGGTATCTAGATTCATAGCTTTCGCACCACTAATTGCAGCATTAACCGTTAAATAACCATCATTCTTAACAATTTGGAAACCTCCAGCTTCAAAGAAACCAGATATAAAGTCTGCCCTTGGTTTATGCTCAGGGATTGGTCCTATATTTATCAAACCTATTTTTGGAAACTCTCCTGTTTTACGAGCATATTCATTGGCTGCGTGACGTAGAGATTCAAAATTCTCTGCGATTCTAACCGTTGGAATATGATTAATCACAACAGCAGGCTGCGAATTGTTTTGTTTTGATCTAGCAGGAGTTAGTTTTTCAGTAACCAATGTTTTTTCAGCTAGATTAGCATACATATTAGTACCAACTATCTTATCTTTTCTATGATTGACGTTATGTTGTCTTGCTTTATAAACATCCTTCACTTTACTCTGAATACTACCGGATTTTAACGCCTTAAGCAGTCCGCCCTCTGCCTCAACTTCTTTAAATAATGTCCAAGCAGCATCCGCTAACTCGTTTGTTAAAGCTTCTATGTACCAAGACCCACCTGCAGGATCAAGGACACGATGTAAATGGGATTCTTCTTTCAATATTGATTGCGTGTTTCTAGCAATCCGTCTCGAGAAAGAGTTAGTTTTTCTAATTGCCTCGTCAAATGCTGATACATGAAGACTATCAACACCACCAATAATCGCTGAGAAAGCTTCAGTAGTTGAACGTAACATGTTAACATACGGATCAAATACCGTTTTTGTAAATGCTGAGGTTCTAGCATGAATATGCATCTTTGCCTCTTCCGCACTTCCACCATATGCCTTACAAATTGCCGACCAGACTACTCTTGCAGCCCTTAGCTTTGCAATCTCCATAAACACATTTGATCCAATTGAAAACGAAAAAGTCATTCTTTTTGCAATTTCATTAAAGTCTAATCCCTTTTCTTCTAAAACACTAATATACTCTGTTGCAGTTGCTAGAGTATATGCAAGTTCCTGAACAGCATTAGCACCACCGTTATGATATGGTTGGCCTTTTACAAGGATTGTTCTTATAGAAGTCTCGTTGGTAATCGCCCAGTTTACAGCATCAGCTAATTGTGCCCAGATATTTGATAAGGGGACTTGTAATTCTCCAGTCTCTACCAACAAACCAAGTGGATCCATACCAATCGTACCAGCCAACGTACGTGGGGTTTCGTTCTGCTCATTTAGGTACACTGCTAAGGTATTTAAAAAAGAAACCAACTCACTATTTGTATCTATTAATACAGGAGTAGTAGCTAATGTAATACCGGTGAAGGCTTTTCGCATATTTTCTAATTGGTGTAACTGTAAACCGTCATTACTATTTTCACCGTGTAAATTTATATGTATCATTGTCTGCCCGTTAGCTAACGCTTCTTTTGCTGCAGTATTAAATTCATCAGGATTTTCTACATTTAATTCTTGGCTTACAAACCAAGAATTATTTAGGTAACCTGAAGTAGTTGTACCTCTCATCATAGAATCAAATCCAGGCAGTTCCTTGACATGAGGAAGATGCTCAATATCTTTCTTCGTATAAATAGGTTTAAGTATAATATTTTCATAGGTTTTTGTATGTAATTTCTCAATTGTTTTGCCTTTTAAAGACTTTTCCGCTTCTTTTTTCCATGCTTCATAATCAACTGGAGAAAAGGTAATATCTTGAAAATTGCTTGATTGCTCTGCCAATGTAGCTCCCCCTCTCAGGTAATCGCTTTCATATTTAATACTGTTGCTACTTATTAATTTTAGTATATCTATAATGATGTCGCAATGCTTAAGGAAAGTAGAAAAGACATTGCCTTCGCAATGTCTTTCGGTTTTTAATAAATCGATGTACTCTCTTTTGAAGTTTTTTCAATGATTTCTTTAACTCTTGCTAAGAAACGTCCACATACTAAACCGTCTAATACACGATGGTCTAGAGACATACATAGGTTTACCATGTCTCTAACAGCAATCATTCCATTGTTCATGACTACTGGTCTCTTAACGATTGATTCTACCTGTAAGATAGCAGCCTGTGGATAATTAATAATTCCCATCGATTGGACTGATCCGAATGAACCAGTATTATTAACTGTAAATGTACCGCCCTGCATATCCTCTGAAGTTAATTTGCCCGCTCTTACTTTCCCAGCTAGCTCTGTAATCTCGCGTGCGATTCCTTTAATTGTCTTTTCATCTGCATGCTTAATGACTGGAACAAATAATGCATCGTCGGTTGCAACAGCGATTGAAATATTTATATCTTTCTTTTGGATAATTTTATCTCCTGCCCACATTGAATTAATTTGTGGGAACTCTTTTAAAGCTTGAGCAACCGCTTTTACGAAAAATGCGAAAAAAGTAATATTAAAGCCTTCTTTTTTCTTAAATTCATCTTTAATTGAATTTCGATATTCCACTAAGTTAGTAGCATCAACCTCAATCATTGTCCATGCATGTGGTGCCTCATGCTTACTTCGAAGCATATTAGCTGCTATTGCCTTACGAACACCTGTAACAGGTATTTCAATATCACCTGCACCAACTGGAACGTTGACTGGTGCTGCAGGCTTAGTCATTGTTTTAGTCTCTGCTGCAATTGCTGGAGTAACTTGCTTCTGCTCTTCTGGAGTGACAGTCTTATCGTTACTTGAAGTTGTAGTAGGTATTTCACCTGACTCGATGATCTTTTGAAGATCCTTCCGGGTTATTCGACCACCAGCACCTGTTCCTGCAACTAGGCTTAAATCAATGTTATGCTCTTGTGATAGCTTTAAAACAGCAGGTGAATAACGAAGCTTATTTGGAGCATCGTTTGTTACTGCTTCTTGTTTTTCATTAGTTGTTTCTTGTTCTGCTACCGGTTGTGACGTTGTTACTTCTACAGTACCACCTTCTGTTTCAATAACACAGATTACTTCTCCTACTGCTAACGTCTCGCCTTCCTCAGCGATAAGCTCTTTAATTGTACCTGAAAAAGAAGATGGTACCTCTGCATTTACTTTGTCTGTCATGACTTCAGCAAGCGGATCATATTTATTTACAGTATCTCCAATAGATACAAGCCATTTACTAATTGTTCCCTCTGTTACACTCTCACCGAGCTGAGGCATTGTAATTTTTTCAGTTGCCAATTGTGAAACCTCCTCTATTACCAGTTCATTCACCCTTGGCGAATTAGACAACAGAATCTTATCAACTTTAAAAATCTGTGCCATCCGCCGGAGGCTATCATTGTTCATTTTTACTCTTTTATAATGAATGAGTTATCAGACAATACAATAGACTATCTATTAATACTTGCTTCCTAATGAGCAATATTAAAATTCAGCTAGCTCTCTCATGGCTTTCTCTACTTTATCTGGATTCACCATAAAGTACTTTTCCATTGTTGGCGCGTAAGGCATTGCAGGTACATCAGGACCAGCAAGTCGTTTTATTGGAGCATCTAGTTCAAATAAGCAGTTTTCAGCGATGATAGCTGATACCTCACTCATGATGCTGCCTTCTTTATTATCTTCTGTTAAAAGTAAAACTTTTCCTGTCTTAGATGCTGCTTCAATAATAGCTTCTTTATCTAAAGGATAAACTGTTCGTAAATCAAGGATATGTGCTTGAATTCCGTCTTTTGCAAGTCTCTCAGCAGCTTGTAAAGCGAAGTGTACGCATAAACCATACGTTATAACAGTTAAATCTTCACCTTCACGTTTTACATCTGCTTTTCCAATTGGCAATACATAATCATCTTCAGGAACTTCACCTTTAATTAGACGATATGCTCGTTTATGTTCAAAGAAAAGGACTGGGTCATTATCGCGAATCGCAGCCTTTAAAAGTCCTTTTACATCATACGGCGTTGATGGCATAACAATCTTTAATCCTGGTTGATTAGCAAAGACTGCCTCTACTGATTGAGAATGATAAAGAGCTCCATGAACTCCACCACCATAAGGGGCGCGAATTGTTATTGGGCAGTCCCAATCGTTATTTGAACGATAACGAATTTTAGCTGCTTCAGAAATAATTTGGTTAACTGCTGGCATGATGAAATCTGCAAACTGCATCTCTGCAATTGGTCGCATCCCATACATTGCTGCACCAATCCCTACCCCTGCAATTGCTGATTCAGCTAATGGAGTATCCATCACTCGGTCTTCACCAAATTGTTCGTAAAGACCATTAGTTGCCTTAAAAACCCCACCTTTTCTACCAACATCCTCACCTAATACAAAAACCTTTGGATCTCTTTCCATCTCTTCACGAATTGCCATTGTTACGGCATCAATATATGAAATTACAGGCATTTTTCTTCCCCCTTACTCTTCCGCATAAACATATTTTGTGCATGTTCAGGTTCAGCATATGGTGCATTTTCAGCATAATCAGTAGCTTCATTTACTTGTTTTGCTACACGGTCTGAAATTTCCTTTTCTTTCTCCTCATTCATAACCCCAACATCCTTTAAATATGTTGCAAAGGAATAAATTGGATCTTTCTTTTTCGCTTCTTCAACTTCTTCCCGCTCACGGTATGCTCGATCATCATCATCAGAAGAGTGAGCCGTTAATCGGTATGAAATAGTTTCAACAAGTGTTGGGCCTTCACCACGACGACCTCTATCTGCTGCTTCTTTAACAACCTTATACACTTCAAGTGGATCATTGCCATCAACAGTTACTCCAGGCATTCCATACCCTATTGCACGATCAGAAATTTTTTCACAAGCCACTTGTTTTTCATATGGCACGGATATAGCGTATTTATTATTTTCACACATAAAAATAACAGGTAATTTATGAACAGCCGCAAAGTTTGCACCTTCATGGAAATCACCCTGATTTGAGGATCCTTCACCAAAGGTAACGAAGGTTACTAAATCTTTCCCTTCCATTCTTCCACCTAGCGCAACACCAACTGCATGAGGAACTTGAGTCGTTACTGGAGAAGATCCGGTTACAATACGGTTCTTCTTTTGACCAAAGTGACCCGGCATTTGTCTTCCGCCTGAGTTCGGATCTCCAGCTTTCGCAAATCCTGATAACATTAATTCGGTAGCTGTCATACCAAAAGTGAGTACTACTCCCATATCCCGATAATACGGAAGTACATAATCCTTCTCACGATCTAATGCAAATGCCGCTCCAACTTGAGCAGCTTCCTGACCCTGACATGAAATAACGAAAGGAATTTTTCCAGCACGGTTTAAAAGCCACATTCTCTCGTCAAGTTTACGAGCAAGCAGCATAGTTTCATACATTTCTAATACCGCTTCATCACTTAACCCTAGTGCCTGATGACGATTTTCTGACATTTTCATACCTCCTAAAAATCAAAATCTAACATACTATCTATTAATTAATGTTTTTACACTAACTCGATTTATGCGTGAATTGCCTTACCATCGACAGCTAAAGCAGCTTCACCGATAGCTTCCGATAATGTCGGATGTGGGTGAATAGTATGCGCAACTTCCCAAGGAGTGGCATCTAATACTCGTGCTAATCCTGCTTCTGAAATCATATCTGTAACATGAGGCCCTATCATATGAACACCTAACAAATCATCAGTAGCTTCATCTACAACTAGCTTTACAAATCCATCTGACTCACCAAATACTAGCGCTTTTCCAATTGCTCTAAAAGAAAACTTACCAACTTTTACTTGATAGCCTTTTTCTTTTGCTTCTTGTTCTGTATATCCAACACTAGCTACCTCTGGACTACTATATACACATTTTGATACAAGAGAATAATCTATAGGAGATGGGTTCTCGCGTGCAATATGCTCTACTGCAACTATTCCTTCATGTGAAGCAACATGTGCTAATTGCAATCCTCCAATTACATCCCCAATTGCATAAATATGAGATTCTTTCGTTTGAAAATATTCATTCGTTGCGATATAACCTTTATCCACAACAACTTCCGTATTATCCAAACCAATGTTCTCGACATTCGCTTGGCGACCAACCGAAACAAGTACTTTATCAGCTGAAAAGGCTTTTGTTTCTCCCTTATGCTCTGCCTTTATTGTAATACCTTCACCTTTTTCAAGAGTCTCTGGTAAAACCTTTGCACCTGTTACTAGCTTTATCCCTTTTTTCTTCATTAAGCGCTGCATTTCTTTTGATACCTCATGATCTTCGGTTGGAAGGATTCTGTCTGCATACTCAAGAACTGTTACTTCAACTCCAAAATCATGTAACATCGATGCCCATTCAATACCGATTACTCCCCCGCCAACAATCACTATCGAATTAGGTAAACTCGTCATTTCAAGTGCTTCATCTGAAGTCATGACATATTCACCATCGATTTCTAATCCTGGTAATGATCGTGGTCTAGATCCGGTAGCAATAATGACGTTTTTAGGGATTAACATTTCATTTTCTTCCCCATTATTCATTTCAACCGAGATTGTTCCAGGCATTGGTGAAAAAATAGAAGGACCTAATATGCGTCCTAATCCCTCATAAACATCAATTTTCCCCTGTTTCATTAAATGCTGGACACCCTTAAATAACTGGTCAGTTATTTTCGATTTTCGCTCTTGCACCTTTGAAAAGTCTAAGGAAACGTTATTCGCAATTACTCCAAATTCCTCGCTTCTTTTAGTAGTTGCAAACACCTCTGCACTACGTAACAAAGCCTTACTAGGGATACATCCTGCATGTAAACAAGTACCACCAAGTTTTCCTTTTTCAACAACGGCAACCTTCAAGCCAAGCTGTGATGCACGAATCGCAGCTACATATCCACCAGTTCCGCCACCAAGGATGACTACATCATATTCTTTTGCCATATATCCACACTTCCTTCAACACTTATTTAAGAACGGAAACCTGAAGCGGTTTTCCTGGATAGTTCTTTGCCTCTTCTTCTCCTCGAAGGACACGCAATGCACCCTCTGCAAGCGCCTGTAATTCATTCTCCCCAGGATGAACAATTACATCTGCAATCCAGTTTATTTGTTCAGAAATAGAGGAAACAAACTCTTTTCCGTAAGCAAGACCGCCTGTTAAAATGATGGCATCTACTTTACCTGCTAGTACTGTACTAGCTGCTCCAATTTCCTTAGCAACCTGATAAGCCATAGCTTTATAGATAAGCTCAGCTTTTTCATCACCATTTTCAATCATTTTTTCTACTTTTAGAGCATCATTTGTGCCAAGGTACCCCACTAAACCACCTTGACCAACTAGCTTCTTCATAATTTCTTCACGAAAATACTGTCCTGAAAAACACAAGCTAACAAGGTCGCCAGCAGGAACTGTACCAGCGCGCTCAGGGCTGAATGGCCCGTCCCCATGTAATCCATTATTAACGTCAATCACTTTTCCCTGTTTATGGACACCTACTGTTATCCCACCACCCATATGAGTGACAATCAGGTTTAATTCCTCATAGCTTTTACTAAGATCTTTTGCAACCCTTCTTGCAACTGCCTTCTGGTTTAGCGCATGAAATATACTTTTTCTTTCAATAAGCGAAAAACCTGAGATACGGGCAACAGGTTCAAGTTCATCCACTACAACCGGGTCAACAATGTATGATGGAATATTTAAGCCTGTTGCAATTTCATATGCTAGAACTCCGCCGAGATTTGAAGCGTGTTGACCTGCATATCCAATCTTCAAATCCTCAAGCATTTGTTCATTTACATGATAAGTACCCCCTTGAATAGGCCTTAATAATCCACCCCTACCACAAACAGCACTTAATTTAGAAATATTTATGCCTTCACTGTCTAACGTTTCTAGGATTGTGTGTTTCCTGAATTCATATTGGTCAAAAATCGTTTCATATTTATTTATTTCTGTGCTATCATGCCTAATCGTTTTTTCAAAAACAGAACGTTCATTATCATATACGCCAATTTTCGTTGATGTCGATCCTGGATTGATAATGAGTATACGATATTCCTTCTCTTGCAAAGTTGAAACCTCCAGTTTGTATAACATCAGAGTATCTTATAAGAGTGTTCGTAAAAAATATTTATTATATCGATAAAATATCATCTACAAAAACAGGTAAAGATGAGGGTGTTGTAAAAGTCCCCCATCTTATCGATTACCTTACTTTGTTCTGCGGCTTAAAATATGATGTCCATTGCGTAAAAACTGACTTCTTGAATTTCTCATTCTATCAATACGCTCTTCAGCTAAGCGGTCAGCTGCTTGATACGTTGGAATTCCATCACGCTTTGCAATCGTAATTACTTTTTCGATTGTGTCGTAAATCAATTCAACTTTCTTTAATGCACGTTCTTTGTTGTATCCATATAATTCATCTGCTACATTGATTACTCCACCAGCATTAATTACGTAATCAGGTGCATATACAATCCCTAATTCATGAATTACGTCTCCGTGACGAGATTCTTTAAGTTGGTTATTAGCTGCTCCTGCAATAACCTTCGCTTTGATTTGAGGAATTGTTTCATCATTGATTGTCGCACCAAGTGCACAAGGTGCATAGATATCACAATCAACACTATAAATTTCATTTGGGTCTACAGCTTTCGCACCAAATTCTTCTACAGCACGTGCAACTGCATCCTTATTAATATCGGTAACAATCAACTGTGCACCTTCAGCATGAAGATGTTTACAAAGATTGTACGCAACATTACCAACACCTTGTACTGCAATTACTTTTCCTTCAAGAGAATCTGTACCGAAGGCTTCTTTCGCTGCAGCTTTCATTCCTCTATACACACCATAAGCGGTAACAGGTGATGGGTTACCTGAAGAACCAAATGCAGGAGAAATTCCAGTTACAAAATCCGTTTCTTCATGGATAAGATCCATGTCTGCAACAGTAGTACCAACATCTTCTGCAGTTATATAACGACCATTTAATCCCTGGATATAACGGCCAAAGGCACGGAACATTTCTTCATTTTTATCTTTGCGCGGATCGCCGATAAAAACTGTTTTTCCTCCACCAAGATTTAGGCCTGCTGCTGCATTTTTGTATGTCATACCTTTTGCTAAACGTAACGCATCTTCAATAGCTGCTTCTTCAGATTCATAAGTCCACATACGAGTTCCACCAAGTGCTGGTCCTAAAGTTGTATCATGAATGGCGATAATCGCCTTTAATCCAGATTGCTTATCTTGACAAAATACCAATTGTTCGTAGTCATATTTCTCCATATAAGTAAAGATTTCCATTTGTAAATTCCTCCCCAAGATTGTTTATATGTTGACGGAGCATACTGCTAATGCTAATGAATATAATTTACTTTTCGCAGAATCAGCTCTCGAAGTTAATACAATTGGTGCACGTGCACCAGCAATAATAGCGCCAACTTCTGCATTAGCAAAATAAATCAGCGACTTATAAAGTACATTTCCTACTTCAATCGTAGGTACGAGTAATATATCTGCTTGCCCTGCAACTTCGCTATTTATACCCTTATGCTCGGCAGCAAGAGCAGATACTGCATTATCTAATGCCAAAGGACCATCAACAATACAATTTTTAATTTGACCCCGCTTATTCATTTGAGTCAATAACGCTGCATCCATAGTAGCTTCCATAGCCGGGTTTATAACCTCAACAGCCGCAATCGGAGCAACCTTCGGAACTGAAATATCAATAGAATGAGCTACAGTCACTGCATTATTTAGGATTTGTACCTTCTCTTGCAGAGTAGGAGCAATATTCATTGCAGCATCTGTGATAATTTGTAATCGCTCATATCCAGGTATTTCAAATACAGCCACATGCGATAGAACACTACCCGTTCTCAAACCATATTCTTTGTTTAAAACTGCTTTAAGAAGTGAAGAAGTTGGGATATTTCCTTTCATTAATACATTGGCTTCTCCAGCTTGAACAGCTTTAACTGCAGACGCTGCTGATTCTTCCTTTGATGCAGTTTCAAAAATAGAAATTTCTGTTGCTTGTCTAACACCACTTTTAGTAAGGAGATCGGTTATCTTCTCTCGCTCTCCAAATAACATAAACTTTGCTAACTTGTGGGTAAGTGCTTCTGCTATTGCTTCAATTACTTCTTCGTCTTCTGCAGCAGCTACCGCTACTGTAGTCCCAGAATTGTGGGTTGCTTTGACGAGCAGTTCGTTTAACTTCATGTAGCTCAACCCTCTTTTCAATTGACCTTTTATACCCGTATATTTTATATGCAAAAAGCGTGCCAACTATCATTTTGTGAAAACGCTTTATTATTTAAACTGTTTTGTGATACTTCATGTGCATTTTTTTGCACGCTATGCAATTTACTGCATGCTTATATTTGCAATGTTGTATTTTTCAAGCTTGTAATACAGGCTCCTCAAAGAAATACCTAAAGACTTGGCAGTTGCTGTTTTATTTCCTTCGTTTAGTTCGAGAACTTCAGCAATCACTTTTGCTTCGTATTTTTCCACTAAATCTGAAAGTGGTACGTTTTTATTTGGAGTTGGAACAGTTATTTTAAACGATTCTTTTCCTTCATCATTATGTAAGGCTTGTATATGTTTGGTATTTATTAGTCTTTCCTGATATTTCATAAAGATAACTGCTCTACCGAGTACATTTTCAAGCTCTCTTACATTACCTGGCCAATGATAGGAGTGCAAATAGGTAATCGCTTCATCTGTCAGCCCATCAATATTTCTTCCGTAATCCTGATTTATTTTATGTAATAAGTGCTCTGCCAACGCTTTAATATCCTGTTTTCTCATTCTAAGAGGAGGGATGTGAATTGGAATTTTATTCAATCGATAGTATAAGTCTTCTCGAAATGTCCCATTCGCTATTCCTTTTTCTAGATTAACATTGGTCGCAGCAATTACTCTGACATCAATAGCAATCGGCTTCGTTCCACCTACCCGAATAATTTCCTTTTCTTGCAGCACTCTAAGTAATTTAGCCTGTGTGTTGGCTGATAATTCACCAATTTCATCTAAGAAAATACTTCCATTATTAGCTTCTTCAAATAGTCCACGCTTTCCTCCACGTCTTGCCCCGGAAAATGCACCCTCTTCATATCCAAAAAGCTCACTTTCCAGTAAAGACTCTGAGATTGCGGCACAGTTTACTCTAACAAATTTGTTGTATTTTCGTTTACTTTCATTATGTATAGCATGAGCAAATAATTCCTTACCCGTTCCAGACTCACCTCTAAGCAAAACAGTCGCTGGTGTTTTAGCTCCTAGTTTAGCCTGTTCTATTGCAAATTCCATTTCCTCAGACGCACCAATAATATCGTCAAATGTATACTTCGCTTCTAAGGTCCTGATAATGTGCCTCGCCCTGTTTAATTCTGTGGTTAATTGGCTTATTTCAGACACATCATGAATAACACCAACACTACCCTTTAACTTTCCGTCTACAATAACCGGTGCGACATTTACAATAACATCTTTATTATGAGGACCAACTTTCATGCGGGCACCTCTTACTGGTCTGCGGGTTTTCAACACACGCATATGCATGCTTTCACCCTCAGAAATATCCGCATTTGCAGGTTTCCCAATAATTTCATCTTTTTCCAAACCAGTAATTCTTGTATATGCCCGATTAATTAAAATCCCTCTGCCATCCTCATCAACAACCGTAATTGCATCGTCTGATGATTGGATAATCGCTTCTAACATAGTCTGAATTTCTTTTAAATTTGTAATTTCTTCTGCTAAATTAACTACTTCCGTAATATCTTTAAAAACAGCAAATGCACCTATCAGTATTCCCGATTCGTTTACCATAGGTATGCGAGTAGTAATAATCTTTCTTCCATTCTTAAGAAGGAACTCCTGATTTACCTCGACAGCTCGTGTAGAAAGCACGTCAGGCAACTTACTCGATGGTATACATTCGTATATATGCTTCCCAAGAGCAGCTTCCTTAGAAACACCTATCATCCTCGCGGCACTATTATTGAGTAAGATAACGTTACTATATACGTCAATAACAATCATTCCATCATGCGCTGAATTAAAAATCAGATCATGTTTGTATGTTTCATCCTTTAATTTTTCAATTAATAATTCTTTTTCCTCCATTAATTTAGAGGTAATATGAGCAACAGCCCCTGGAATTAATACAGTTGTTTTGCTTCTTTTTTCTAGTATCGCTTTAAATACCTCTTCACGTCCTGTTGCCTCAATAACAATATCAATTTCATCTGATAAAAACTGATTCCAGTCAACTCCCGTTGGTATATTAAGTTCTTTTGCCAATGCGATTCCGGGAGCATTCTCATTTTTGTCAATAACTGCAACGACTGACATCATATCAGTTTCTTGTAGTATTCGTAATACAGCTGTACCACCTTTTCCAGCTCCAACAATCATAACTCTCTGCATAAAAGTATTGTCACCACCCGTTTTTACGAATTACTATGGCACAGTGCAAAAAATTACATACATTAAGTATTACCATTTGCAGAAATGTGCACAATCTAATCATACTCCTTCAGCTCAAACTTGACAAATTTTTTTAAAAGCTTAGAGTTAAAATGAGTAATTTATTTTGAAAGGACCATTTATATGCAACGCATCCTTGCTTTAATTATTCTTTTAATTCCCGGAGTCATTGCAGGATTAGGGATCAAGTACATGAGAGACATGTTTTTTGGAATTCTTAATGCCCCAATGCCAAATCTACTTATACAATTTATAATCGGTCTTATTTTCTTTTTAGCAGGCCTATCGTTTATCGGGGGATTCATTCTTCACCGAGACCGTAAAAGAAACAAAGTACAACAAAAGTTTCAACAAGGACCTTCAACAAATAAATCTAATGAAGACTAAAAAATCCTGCATGCGCAGGATTTTTTTTGTGTGTTCACAATATTGTTTCTTACTTTAATAAACGAACTGCTCTTTCTGGAAAGTCAGTTATAAGAGCAGAGACTCCATTTTCAGCGAATTGAAGTAATTTCTTTTCATCATTAACAGTAAATGGTCGAACAGGGAACCCGTTTTTTTGCGCTTCTTCAATCATTTCTTTCTTCGCTACAGGATGATAAGGATGTAGCGAGTTTGCTCCTATACGCTTCGCATAAACCCACGGCTCATATATTCCCTCCATAAACAAGATTGCAATGTCAATAGAACTTGTAAGCTGTCTACATGTAACCATACTGTAGTGGTTGAAACTCGAAAGTATAATTCTATCATCTAGTTTAAAATTCCGAATCATATCTACCGTCTTTTCTTCAATCCCTTTATATGGAACTAGACCGGTTTTAAGCTCAACATTTACTTTTATTTTTTGCGTACTTACCCAATCGAACACTTCTTCCAGTGTTGGTATTCCACAGAAACCAACCTTCTCTTTAAATTTATGACTTGCATCTAGTTTCTTTAAGTCCTTAAATAAGAAATCTTTGACCCACCCTTTTCCATTTGTTGTCCGATTGACTGTTTCATCATGTATGACAACTAGAACGCCATCTTTTGTCATTTGAACATCTAATTCAATGCCGTCAGCTCCAACTCTAGCCGCTTCCTTAAAAGAAATCATTGTATTTTCCGGGTGAGTACCAGCCGAACCTCGATGGCCAAATATTTTAGTTTCCATAGTCGCTTACTCCTTTGTTTGGTATACTTTTACTACTGAGTTTAACACTTACTAGCTTATACAATAAAGGGGGTTTCATATGAGACCGTTACAAATTTCGGCAGATACTGCTCTCAGATTATCCAAAGCGTTAAATGTGCCAATTGAACAGCTAATGCATATGCCTCAGCACATTCTTATTCAAAAAATGATTGAACTTGACAATTCTTCAGAAAAGAAAGAAAAGTAAACACATGCTAAAACAAAAACACCACTTGTTCCATTTTAGGAAAAGTGGTGTTTTTTTATGATCAAAAAAATAATATAAGTACATTCTTATGTTTCATTCTCGTTGTAGTGACCTTATTTGCTTCCTAATGATCGACTACGCTGTCTCTACTCCTTACTCTCTCAAGAAGCCTTATGCTCTAAACGGAGCTTATCAGCCACCATTGCAATGAATTCTGAGTTAGTAGGCTTAGCCTTTGACATGCTAACAGTATATCCAAAAAGATTAGAGATAGAATCGATATTGCCGCGACTCCACGCAACCTCAATCGCATGACGAATAGCACGTTCTACTCTGCTTGCAGTTGTGTTAAATTTCTTTGCGATATCTGGGTATAGAACCTTGGTAATGGATCCTAATAGTTCGATATCATTGTAAACCATTGAAATAGCCTCTCTTAAATACATATAGCCTTTAATATGTGCAGGTACGCCAATTTCGTGAATAATGCTAGTAATACTCGCATCTAAGTTTTTCGCAGGATTCTCAGATTGAGTACGGATTGCAGAGTTCGCTCTTTTAAATACCTGAGGCGCTTTGCCACTTACCTGGCGAATACGACTAGCTAGGTTTTCCATATCAAATGGTTTTAAAATAAAGTACGCCGCTCCCAAATCAACTGCCTTTTTCGTTACATCTTCCTGGCCAAACGCTGTTAACATGATAACATTAGGTTGTTTTTCTCGATTTGATTCACGTAATTTCTCCAGAACCGCTAAACCGTCTAAATGAGGCATTATTATATCTAAAACGAGAACGTCAGGCTGCTTATCTTGTAAAAGGTTAAGACATTCTTGACCGTTATATGCAACACCTAACACTTCGATGTCATCTTGACTTGATAAATATTCATCCAGTAAGTTTACTAACTCTCTGTTGTCATCCACAACACATACTTTTATCTTTTTCACTCTGTTTCCTCCTCAAAGCTAAATCCAGAATAATTTGTATATATCTTATATTCTAAAGAAAGAATTCGACAATGCAATAAGAAATCCTTTTATTTTTTAAAAAAATAGGAAAATTTTATTGAAAAATAAATTATTCTCCATTATAATAAAAATTTCGACTAAAAACGCCAACACACATAGCTAAAGAATCAATTTTGTCGAAAAATCTTTATTTGATACATTTTATTATATCTCTTTCCTTTTTAATTTACGATATCAATTACGTGATTTTTGAAGTTCTTTAGTAAATTTCTTGATATAAATTCAATGAATTGCCGAAAAAAGACGAGCTGGTTAGCTCGCCTTTTTTCGTTCCTTTTTATAGATATCAATACCCGCTTCACTTAACATCCATTCAATATGAACACCATATCCGCTTGTTGGGTCATTTACAAATACATGAGTTACTGCTCCAATTAATTTTCCATCTTGAATAATTGGACTTCCACTCATACCTTGCACAATTCCACCTGTCTTTTCTAACAATCGCTTATCAGTGATTTTCACAACCATCCCTTTTGTTGCTGGGATCTTTTGCGGAACAGCACTTACAATTTCAATGTCAAATTCCTCAACCTTGTCATTTTCAACAACAGTTAGAATTTTAGCAGGACCTGGCTTCACTTGATGAGAAAGAGCAATTGGTAACGGCTTATCCATTATACCGTTATTCACCTGCTTATTAAGTTCACCAAATATCCCGAAAGGACTATTTCTCGTGATATTACCGATTATTTCTTTATCAGTAGAGAATCTTGCTAATTTTTCACCAGGGTCTCCATTACTTCCTTTCTCAATCGAAGTAACAGTAGATCTTACAATTTGTCCATCTGACACTACAATTGGTTCCTTCGTATCCATGTCTGAAATTACGTGACCGAGTGCACCATACTTTTTGGACTCTGGGTGGTAAAATGTCATTGTCCCAATTCCTGCTGCTGAGTCACGTATATATAACCCAATACGATATGCCTGATCATTTTTATCTTTGAGAGGCGTAAGCTTTGTTTTTATATCTTCATTATCTCGCACGATTACCAGGTCGAGTGGTTTACCATTTTTACCAGCTTCCTGTACAAATGGTCCAACATCACTCATCTTTTGGATTTTCTTACCGTTAATTTCTTTAATGATGTCTCCAACTTCAACTCCAGCAATTTCACCAGGTGATTTTTTGCCTTCTTCAGTATTGATTTGGTGATGACCAACCACCAGTACGCCAAGGGTATTAAGTTTTACACCAATTGATTGTCCACCTGGTATAACTCTAAAGTCTGACAATACACTTACATTAACTTTTTTCACAGGAATACCAGCCATTTCAACCATCATCTCACCTTCACCGCTTTCTTTTGCAGCTACTGAGATTTCTTGATTTTTTACGGCCGTTGTAAAAGCAGGGTTTGTTGTATTCCCGACTGTAGTTGTTACGGGTAATGAGGAATGAACTGAAAAATCTTGACCTTCAAAAAGGGTTAGCTCTTTTGGTATCTCTATATATTCTTTTATAGGTTTATAAAAACCTAACGCCATTATTGAAACAAGGAGAAATGTTCCCATTATATATCTAATTTTATCTATTTTCACTTCTTTTCACTCTCCTCGCTCCTATCCCACGCCACCGATTTTCATGGCTACATTCTATAATTTGGCCTTTCTCGGTAACATTTATAACTGTAAAGAGATTAAAAAAGCTACCCAATTTGGATAGCATTACAAATTTTAAATTTTAATTTATTGTATAAAGTATATATACAGACAGTTATACACTCATTAACGATTTGTTTAACATAATAACTTATATTTTATGTGTATATTTAGTATTTCCAAATTGTCGGCTTTTTTTACTATCATCTGCTAATTTTAATAATTCTTTTGCATGCTCTTTTGTAAGGTCTGTTATTTCCACGCCTGAAATCATTCTGCTTATTTCTTTGATTTTATCTTGGTTATTTAAGGCTTTTACGGATGTGGTTGTTCTTCCTTGAACAGTTTCCTTAGCAATAAACAGATGTGTATCAGCCATAGCAGCCACCTGTGGTAAATGTGATATACAAAGAACCTGTGAGCCAACGGATACTCCATAAATCTTCTCCGCGATAGCTTGAGCAACCCGACCACTGACACCTGTATCCACTTCATCAAAAATAATTGACGTAATACCCTGGTGTTTAGAAAAAATACTCTTAATCGCTAACATTATTCGAGAGAGTTCTCCACCAGAAGCAATCTTTGCTAATGGTTTTAACGGTTCACCTGGATTTGTCGATATATAAAATTCAATATCATCAATACCAGTTGAAGTGAATTTTTGCTCCGCTTCATTTTTTGAAAAAAAGACGATATCGAACTTTGCCTTTTCCATATAAAGATCCTTAAGTTCTTGACCAATTTTTTCAATCAGTTCCTTCGCTAATTGTTTCCGAAGAACTGAAATATTCTCTGCCTCAAGCTTTATATCCTCCAAAACAGATTGTAACTCTTCTCTTAGGTGGTCTATATGCTGTTCTCTATTTTGAATTGTGTCGATTTCATCCTCGATTTTTGCGGCATATTCAAGAATTTCCTCAACGGATTGTCCATATTTCCTTTTTAGTTGGGTAATTTCGTTTAGTCTACTTTCAATAAAATCTAACCTGTCCGGGTCATATTCCAGTTCATCAAGCTGATCGCGCAAACGGTATGTTATCTCTTCTAATTGATAGAAGCTATTAGAGATTGTCTCGTGTATCTCTTTTAATTCCTTATCAATATCGGCTATATCCTCGATATGGTTCATAGCGAGACCAACCCAATCGAGGCCCCGCTGATCTCCATACAAAGCATTATAACTATTTTGTAGTCCTTTAAATACCTTCTCATAATTAGATATCTTTTTTCTTTCCTCAAGAAGTTCAATATCCTCACTAGGCTTTAAATCTGCATTTCCAATTTCATTGAGTTGAAATTGGATTAAATCAAGACGGTGAGCCATTTCTTGCTCATTCTCATTAAACTTCTTCAATCTTTGCCTTACATTCACATAATTTCGATATACATCCTGGTATTCGTTAAGAGATCGTTCAATTGTTTTTCCGCCATATTGATCTAACATATGTAAGTGTCGGTCTTGATTCATTAAATCTTGATGTTCATGTTGGCCATGTATATCAATTAGCGTTCTTCCAATTTCTCTAAGAATCGCAATTGTGACAAGTTTGCCATTGACTCTGCATACACTCTTTCCACTTCTTGATATATCTCTTCTAAGGACTACCATACCTTCCGTTACTTCTATACCAAATTCTGCTGCCTTTGCATGACAGGGATGATTGTCATCATCAATAAGAAAAAGACCTTCAATCTCAGCACGTTCTTCACCATATCTTACAAACTCGGCTGACCCTCTTCCACCTACTAACAAGTGTACTGCATCAATAATAATGGACTTCCCGGCACCTGTCTCACCTGTTAGAACAGTTAAGCCTTTTTCAAATGAAATAGATAAATTTTCAATAATTGCAAAGTTTTTTATAGATAGCTCTGCTAACAATGGTAAACCTCCTTAGCACTTAGCTCGTTTTATCCTTGTATATCGTCCGTAAGACCCCAACTGCAGGAACGTGATGTGAAACGAAGACGTATAGGTGGAGATAACGGACGCTAACACCCCGATTGGTGAAATAAGGTTTTTCTTAGGTCTTTGGCCCTTAGAAAAATCAATCAGGCTTTGCGTGACTAACAATCAGTGGGAGATGAACAAAGCCCCCACTGATTGAAGTTTCTCTTTATAACATATCCAAGAATCTTTGAGAAACAGTCTCTGTTTCTTCTGGAGTTTTACAAATGATTAAGATTGTATCATCCCCACAAATCGTTCCTAAGATTTCATCCCAATCAAGGTGATCAATTAATGCACCAATCGCATTTGCATTACCAGGTAGAGTTTTCATAACAAGCATATGTCCTGCCGAATCGATTTTTACGAAAGCATCCATTAGTGAGCGTTTAAGTTTTTGAAGGGGGTTGAAACGTTGGTCTGCAGGGAGGCTATACTTATAACGTCCATCCATCATTGGAACTTTAACTAAATGTAATTCTTTTATATCTCTTGATACTGTTGCTTGTGTTATGTTATATCCTTCACTTTTTAAAATATCAACAATCTCATCCTGAGTTTCGATATCATTGCTTGTAATAATTTCTCTTATTTTTATGTGTCTTTGCCCCTTATTCATAATGACACCCTCTCTTTATAAATCTAAAGATTTTTTATCTATAGTAGTTACATCCTATGTTAGCCGATTCTGACATTATTGTACATTTTTTTTAGATATTTTGTAAGTTTACAATACGGAACATTAAAAAACTCGGCAATGTGTAGCAAGCCGAGTTTTAAAAAAGTATTCAATTTGCTTTTAAATCAGAATGAGCAATTTCTACGATCTCAATCGGTGTTGTCGGTAGGTTATTTTCACCTTGGTCGACAGGACCATTCCACCGCAGGTGAAGTAAAAATTCAATATTCCCTTCTCCTCCAGTTATCGGAGAGTACGAAAGATTAATACAATCATATCCCTCTTTTAATGAGAACTCTATAATAGTAGTAAGCACCTGTTCATGGATTTTGGGTTCTCTGACAATCCCTTTTTTCCCTACTTGGTCTTTCCCAGCCTCAAATTGAGGCTTTACAAGAGCAACTACATCACTATTTGCAACAAGTAAGGTTTTTAATACAGGCAGAATTAACCTTAGCGAGATAAAGGAAACATCGATTGTTGCAAATTCCGGTAAACCCGATTGTAAATCGGAAGGTGTTACATACCTAAAGTTCGTTCGTTCCATGACGACAACTCGCTCGTCTTGTCGAAGCTTCCAAGCAAGTTGGTTGTATCCCACATCAAGCGCATACGATAATTTAACACCATTCTGCAACGCACAATCGGTAAATCCTCCAGTAGAAGAACCCACATCAATCATAATTTTATCTTTGATATCGAGGTCAAATTCCTTTAAGGCTTTTTCAAGTTTCAATCCGCCACGACTAACATATGGAATCACATTCCCTTTTATTTTTAAGGGTATATCAATTTCCACTTTTTCACCGGGCTTGTCTAATCGCTGTTCATTTGTATAGACAAGACCAGCCATTATCGAACGTTTTGCCTTTTCTCTTGTCTCGATTAAGCCACGCTCAACTAATAACACATCTAGTCTTTCTTTTTTAGTTCCCATTGCTATACTCTCTTCTGCTTTCTTGGAGCTAAATTATGAATACGTTCTACAATATGTTCGGTAGTCATACCTATCTCTTCTAGAAGCTGATCTACACTTCCATGTTCAATAAATTCATCAGGTATCCCAACACGATCAATTATCGCATCCTGATATCCATGATCATGAGCAAATTCTAAAACAGCACTACCAAATCCACCTTGTAACACAGATTCTTCTATTGTTAAAATTGGTGCTTTCGTTCCTAAGATTTGGTGCATCATATCATTATCAAGTGGCTTTATGAAACGTGCATTAACGACACGTACCGAAATATCTTCTTTTTCAAGTCGTTCAGCGGCTTCTAACGCCATTGGTATTGTTGTACCGAATGTTAAGATTACTGCATCTGAGCCTTGTCTTAACACTTCCCATGACCCAATAGGAATTACCTCTAGTTCTTCATCCATTTTTACACCAAGACCGTTTCCACGAGCATAACGCAACGCAATCGGGCCATCATCATATTTAATTGCAGTATTCACCATGTGTTGGCCTTCATTTTCATCCTTTGGCATCATAATAACCATGTTAGGGATGTGACGTAAGAAAGCAATATCATAAATACCTTGGTGAGTTTCACCATCAGCACCAACTAAACCTGAGCGATCAATTCCTAGGAAGACGTTTAGGTTTTGACGACAAATATCATGTACTACCTGGTCATATGCACGTTGTAAGAAGGTAGAGTATATCGCTAAAAATGGTTTCATATCTTGAGTTGCTAAACCTGCAGCCATAGTAGTGGCATGTTGTTCAGCAATTCCCACATCAAACATTCTTTCTGGGAATTCTTTCGCAAAGCCCTCTAGCTTTGAACCTACTGGCATTGCGGGAGTTATTGCGACAATGCGGTTATCTGTTCTTGCTAATTTGCGAACAGTCTCACTAATTACCGCACTCCATGCAGGTGGAGCATTTTCAGGTTTGACAAAGTCACCCGTTTCAATTTTATAAGGGCCTGTTCCATGCCACGTACCGATCTTATCGGATTCGGCAGGAGTATATCCTTTACCCTTTTTCGTAATAACATGAACTAATACTGGTCCCTTAGTCTTTTTTGCATACTGAAGCGTTTCAAAAAGACATTCAAAATCATGGCCGTCAATAGGACCTAGGTAAGTAAAACCAAGCTCTTCAAAAAACACACCTGACACAAGCAAATATTTTAAGCTATCTTTAATTCGCTCAGCAGTAGAAGCAAGTTTTCCACCAACTGCTGGAATTTTCTTTAATAAATACTCTAATTCATCCTTAACCCAATTATACTTACCTGCTGTTCTTAGCCTTGCTAGTACATTGTGGAGCGCTCCCACATTTGGCGCAATAGACATTTCGTTATCATTTAGAATAACAATCATGTCCTTACGTTCATGACCAATATGATTTAATGCTTCAAGCGCCATACCACCTGTAAGCGCACCATCACCTATAATGGGAACTACGAACTCTTTTGTACCTTTTATATCTCGAGCTGCAGCCATGCCCATTGCAGCAGATAAACTAGTAGAGCTATGACCTGTTTCCCAAACGTCATGGTCACTTTCAATTCGTTTCGGGAATCCGCATAACCCTTTATATTGTCGTAGTGTATCGAAATCACAAGCACGCCCAGTCAATATTTTATGTACATATGACTGATGTCCTACGTCCCAAAGGAATTTATCCTTTGGACTATCAAATTCTTTATGCAATGCAATCGTTAATTCAACAACACCAAGATTTGGTCCAATATGACCACCTGTCTTGGATAGCTTTTCAATTAGAAATTGACGAATTTCACTACTCAGTTCGTTTAATTCATCAATTGACATATTTTTAAGGAATGTAGGGTCTTTAATAGATAGAAGATCCAAAGGATTCACTCACTTTCATTTACAAACTTTATCCGTTTTTAAACCTGTAGTAAAGGTTTAATGATCTCTAGATGCAATAAGATTACACATATAGTCTAGTATATCATGTTTCATGTCAACACTATATAAAAACCGTTTTGCTTCATCTATATGAAAGGCTAACTTTTCCTTTGCACCCTCAAGTGTAAGTAATGCAGGATATGTATTTTTATTATTCTCGGTGTCGCTTCCAACAGGTTTTCCAATCAATTCCTCTGAACCTTCAATATCCAAAATGTCGTCTCTAATTTGAAAGGCTAATCCTAAGTGATGGGCAAATTGCTCTAGTTTTTCTAGCTGTTCATCTGTAGCATCTGCAATTATTGCTCCTGCCATTACACTGAATGCTAATAATTTCCCCGTTTTATGGGTATGTATATATTCGAGGTCCGTCAATTGTAAGGAAGCACCTTCACCTTCCATATCAGCAACTTGTCCTCCAACCATACCTTCTGGACCTGCTGCTTTTGCTAATCTCGAAATGAGAGCAATTCGTTTTTCTGGTGAAATTGTTTCGTCCATAAACTCAGAAATTACTTGAAAGCTAAAGGTTAGTAAACCATCGCCTGCAAGAATAGCCATAGCCTCTCCGAACACCTTATGATTTGTAGGCTTTCCTCTACGCAAATCATCATTATCCATACTTGGTAAATCATCATGAATTAGAGAATACGTATGAATCATTTCAACCGCACATGCTACAGGTAGGCCGATTGATTCATTCTTACCAAATGAATGTAGCGTCCCTAATAGTAATAATGGTCGAATCCTTTTTCCGCCAGCTTGTAGCGAATAATCCATTGATTTTGTTAGTTGCTCTGGTGCCGAAAGCTTTGAAATGTAGAAAGGTAATTGTTCCTCAATCTTCTCTTTATGCGTCTTAAAGAATAGTTCTATATCTGTTAAGCCCACTTTTTATTCTTCCTCCTGAATGCTGAACGGTTCAAGCTCGCCATCTTCACGTAAAATTTGTTCCATTTGCTTTTCTACATGTTGCAGCTTATCATGACAGAGCTTTGATAGCTTCATCCCTTCTTGAAAGTAAGAGATAGCTTTCTCTAAAGGTACATCCCCCTCTTCAAGACGTTCCACAATTTGTTCAAGTTGCTCCATGGCTTCTTCAAAGGACAATACTTTTTCTTCAGTCATTTATTTGTCTCTCCTCTACTTCTAAAACTTCACAATCAAGTTGTCCATCTCTAAGTTTGACCTTTATTTTTCTTCCGGATTTAATTTGATGTACACTTTTGACCAATTGTTTTTCTTGATCATATACCAAGCTGTATCCCCGCTCCATAATTTTCAAGGGACTAAGTGCCTCAAGTTTTGATACAGTTGATGAGAATATATATTTTTTCTGTTTTAGTAATTGGGTAAACTCTTTTAATAAAACCTTTTTATATAAATTCTGCTTTTCCATTGCTTGCTGCAGCTTTTCTTGAGGGTGATTATGTCGGAGCCTTACAGACAACTTATTAAAGTCTTCTTGCTTTCGAACGATGAGCATCTTTCCTTCTCTTCCAAGACGGTCAACCAAACGATCAAGTTGTTGCTCCTTCTGATCATATAAATTTTTAGGAAAACGGAATGCATAGGATTTTTGTAAAGCAGTAAGTCTATTAGAATCTGTTATAAGCTTGTCCTTCATCGCCCGTAATAAACGTGTATGTCTAACCAATAAGCGTTCCGAGAGTTCAGCCATATGCGGAACGGCTAATTCAGCTGCACCAGTTGGAGTTGGAGCACGTAAATCAGCAACAAAATCAGCGATTGTCACATCGGTTTCATGCCCGACAGCCGAGATAATCGGCACCTTAGAATGAAAAATAGACCGAGCTACAATTTCTTCATTAAAAGCCCATAGCTCTTCAATTGACCCGCCACCTCTTCCAACAATCAGTACATCAATTTTTCCAAATTCGTTTGCGGCAGTTATTGCCTTCTCAATAGATGCGGCAGCATTTTGTCCTTGAACTAGAGCTGGAAATACGATTACCTTTGCAATTGGGTATCTTCTTCTGATTGTTGTAATAATATCTCGAATTGCAGCTCCTGTTGGTGAAGTGACAATCCCTACATATTGAGGTATTTTAGGAATCGGTTTTTTATAACGTTCTGAGAATAGTCCTTCTTCTTCTAGTCGTTTTTTGAGTTCTTCATAGGCAAGATATAAATTTCCGATTCCATCAGGCTGCATTTCTTTTACGTAGAGCTGGTAGTTTCCATTTGACTCAAAAACCGTCACTTCGCCACGTAGCAGTACCTTCATCCCATTCTCAGGAGTAAATTTTAAATCTTTATTATAACCAGCAAACATGACAGACTGAATTCTCGCATTTTGATCTTTGATCGTGAAGTACATATGTCCACGGCTATGAGCTTTAAAATTCGAGATTTCACCCTTCAACCATATGTCCTGTAAATGAGGGTCTGCATCAAATTTACGTTTTATATATTTCGTTAAGGCAGTTACTGTTAGATAACGATTTTGTTCCATTTGATTCCTACTTCCTTGACAAGGCGGCAGATTTTTTAGCTGATTCCACGGTATTATGAAGTAGCATTGTAATTGTCATAGGACCAACACCACCAGGTACAGGTGTGATATAGCTCGCTTTTTCCAAGCCTTCTTCAAATAGCACATCACCGCAAAGTTTGCCTGTTTCAAGCCTATTTACACCTACATCAATGACAACTGCACCCTCTTTTATGTAATCACCTGTAATGAAATTTGCCTTCCCTACAGCAGCAACTAAGATATCTGCTTGGCGTGTTATTTCTTTAAGATCCTGCGTTCTAGAATGGCAATATGTAACAGTTGCGTTTTCATTAAGAAATAATTGACCAACAGGTTTACCAACTATATTACTCCGACCGACTACAACTACATGTTTACCCTCAATTGATAGTTCCTTTGATTTAACCATTTCAACAATTCCAAATGGTGTACATGGTAAAAATGACTCCTGACCAATCATCATTCTGCCGATATTTATTGGATGAAAACCATCAACATCCTTTGTAGGAGAAATTTTTTCAATGATAGCTAACTCATTAATAGATTGTGGCAGTGGTAATTGCACTAGAATACCGTGTATTGAATCATCTTGATTAAGACGATCAATTTCACTTAATAAGTGCTCTTCAGTAATTGTGTCTGGATATTCGAGTAGTATTGAATGAATGCCTAATTCCTTAGAAGTCTTTGCTTTTGCAGATACATATGATCTTGATGCAGGATTATTCCCTACTAGTAAAACGGCCAATCCTGGTATAATTCCTTTTTCAGCCAAAGTATTGACTTCGTTTTTGATCTCATTGCGTTTTGCTTGTGCCAACTCTTTCCCACTAATAATTTCAGCAGCCATTCTCCCCACGCTCCCTAAAAAATTGTGTTTTATAATTGATCTTTTACTTTTGACAATATTGCATTAATAAAACGACTTGAACTGTCGTCTCCAAACTGTTTTGCAAGCTCAATCGCTTCATCGATACTAACGTTGACAGGTATCTCTTCTATATACTTCATTTCATAAACCGCAATACGTAAAATAGACCGGTCTACATTTGCCAGTCTTTCTAAATTCCATTTTTCGAGGTTTGCACGTAATAATGTATCGATTTCTTCTTTATGCTCGATAACACCGTAAACGAGTTGCTCTAAGAATTCATCTGTTGGTGCTTCCTCAAGTACATTTTCTATTGCCTCATTTGGTTCACTTTGACTCATGTCAATTTGGAATAACGATTGAAGAGCTTTTTCTCTCGCTGTACGTCTTTTCATTTATATGTCTCCTTTGGATTTGTAAAAGTTAGTACTACTTTAGCTCAATCCTCATCCCTTTTATACATTGGATAAGCTTGTCTACAATATAGTTTCTTTCTCTTATGTATTATTCTTCCCTTTATTAGTCTATAAAAGAACTACAGTCTATCATAGCATAAAATAGATGTAAAATAAAAATTTACCAATGAGGTTTTGTAGCGGTTTATAATGAGAGATTGAAGTTTCTAAAACAAATATTGAAAAACAAAACTTCCTTATCACAATTGTTAAAAATGATGTTTCTACTTACGGTACTGGGTTTGTTGATTTGCGCTCCTGGCACTCGCTTTCCGCGGGCGGTCCGGAAGCATCCTCACTGAAATGCTGAAGCGGCTCGACTAGAAACGAGGAAATTGGAGACTCCGACAAAAGAGGCGTCTTTTGCCTCTGGCGGAGGAGTTGAAATTTCTCGAGTTTCTAGCCGCTGAAGCTAGACAAGTCGCAAGCTCCTGCGGGGTCTCCCTTGACTTGCACAGGACAAGGAAGGCTACGGCAGCATAAGCATCGCACGAAGAAATTGCATAGCATTTTCGAGGATGTGCTGACGTCTACGTTCGCCACAGGACGTGGCGGCTTTTAGTAGACGCCCCTACGACTTTCCCGCAGGACTTTGAGAGGCTCCATTGAATTCTCCCACGCACGAAGAAAATGCAAAGCATCTTCGAGGAGTCTCGTACCTTCCTCTCCAATCAACAGAGGTATAAATATTTATAGCGACTTTTAGAACACCCAAAATATAAAAGCCTGACAGCGTTAGCTATCAGGCTTACTTGTTACATTTCCTCTTCTACTTGCAATTCTTGCTTTTGGCTTTCGAATAATACACCCACTACATGGACGTTTACTTCGGTTACGTCTAAAGCTGTCATATTAAGTAGGGCTTGACGGACATTATCTTGAATTTTGCTAGCTACATTTGGGATGGAAACACCAAAGTTCATCATACAAAATACGTCAACGATAACTCCGCTATCAGTTAGTTCAACTTTAACACCCTTGCCGTGATTCTTTTTTCCAAGTCTTTCTACAACACCAGTTGCGAAGTTACCACGCATTTGTGCAACTCCCTCAACCTCAGATGAAGCTATCCCAGCAATTACCTCAATTACTTCTGGTGCTATTTCAACTTTACCTAGACCATTACTTCCTTGATCCATTTCTAAAATATTCGTTTCCGCTGCCATTAAAAGCACCTCCTACTATAGTTTACGACTTCATTACCTCATATAATTCAAGAAATTTCGTATTAAAGTTGCCATCTACGAATTTTTCATGATTCATAAGTTTTAAATGGAATGGAATTGTTGTGTGAATTCCTTCGATTACAAACTCGCTTAATGCACGCTTCATACGAGCGATGGCTTCTTCTCTTGTAGCTCCATATGTAATGAGCTTTGCAATCATTGAATCATAATATGGTGGAATGGAGTAACCTGGATAGACTGCTGAATCGATTCTTACACCTAATCCCCCAGGTGGTAAATACATATTTATTTTACCAGGAGACGGCATAAAATTCTTCTCAGGATTCTCTGCATTTATACGACATTCAATTGCCCAGCCATTAAAGGTTACATCGCTTTGTGTTAATGAAAGTTTCTCACCTGATGCAACTCGAATTTGTTCCTTTATGAGGTCAACACCCGTTACCATTTCAGTTACTGGATGTTCTACCTGAATTCGCGTATTCATTTCCATGAAATAGAATTCATCGGCATTGTGATCATAGATAAATTCGATTGTTCCTGCACCTGAATAGTTCACAGCTTGAGCTGCTTTTACAGCAGCTTCTCCCATTTTTTGTCTAGTGTCTTCATTCAATGCTGGTGAAGGAGTTTCTTCAACAAGCTTTTGCAAACGTCGCTGAATCGAACAGTCTCTCTCTCCTAAATGTATCACATTTCCATGGTTATCGGCTAATACTTGTATCTCAACATGGCGAAAATCTTGAATATATTTCTCGATGTACACGCCAGGATTCCCAAAAGCAGTCGCAGCTTCCTGTTGTGTGATGTTAATACCCTTTACCAATTCTTCTTCATTCTTGGCTACGCGAATACCCTTACCTCCACCACCAGCAGTGGCTTTAATAATAACTGGATATCCCATATCATTTGCTAAACTTATAGCTTCGACTGTATCCTTAATGATCCCTTGAGACCCTGGAACAATCGGAACTCCTGCAATCCTCATCGTTTCACGGGCAATATCCTTTGTTCCCATTTTGTTTATTGCTTCAGGACTTGGACCGATAAACGTGATATTAACCTCTCTGCATAGTTCTGCAAAATCAGCATTTTCTGCAAGAAAGCCATAACCAGGGTGAATTGCTTCACTCTCAGTCAGCTTTGCTACGCTAATTATATTTGTGAAGTTTAAGTAGCTTTCCTTAGAGGACTTTGGACCAATACAGTATGCTTCATCTGCAAGCTGTACATGTAAGGATTCCCTGTCCGCCTCTGAAAAAACTGCTACCGTTTCAATTCCTAATTCCTTACAAGCTCGTATAATACGGACTGCTATCTCTCCACGGTTCGCAATTAATACTTTCTTTATCATAATGGTCACTCCTAACTTAAGACTTTACTAAGAATAATGGTTGACCATACTCTACAAGTTGACCGTTTTCAACCAATATTTCTACAATCTCTCCATTTACCTCTGCTTCAATTTCGTTGAAAAGTTTCATAGCTTCAACAATACATACTACTGAATCTGCTTTTACTTTATCACCTTTTTTAACATAGTCCTCTACATCTGGAGATGGAGCAGCATAGAATGTACCAACCATTGGCGATACAATCTTATGTAAGCTTTCATCCGATACAGGAGCTTCTTTAGCTGCTGGTTCTGCGGTCTTTTGTGGTGCCTCAACTTGTACCTGTGGTGCAACAGGTTGGGCAACCTCTTTTACTACTGGTGCTTTTTCTTCAACTACATGCTGAACTACAGTTGGTGCAGTAGCCTCTTTGTGTTTCTTCATTTTAATCTTGGAGCCTTCACTTTCAAAAGAAAACTCATCAATATTTGAATCATTAACTAGCTTAATAAGCTCACGAAGCTCTTGAATTTTAAACATATTATTACACTCCTTGTACATTACAAAAATGTTATTTCATTTTAGAATTTTTATTCCTACTATTAGTACCACATACTAATATGATACGATACTTAATTCTATCTTTTCAATACAAACAGTAGATTTTTTATTGAAAGCGTTATCAAAGATAGACACAGTATAACAAAATTTTGTCAAAATTTCATTTTTTATAAAGGAAAAATAGATTTTTAGTCGAAATAATACGTATTGATGGATGATGGAGGAAACCCTATGAATTTCTTGGAACAAATGAAACATGATGATCTAATTAGAAAAAACGGACTTGTTGTAAAAGCTACGTTTGTATCCTTAATTATAGGAATACTTGTGGATATTGCTTTACAAAAGGAGCTAAAGCTGATTCTTTCTATTATTATTGGTGGTGGTATTGGCGTAAGTATTGTTGCTTTATTACATTATACTGGAAGATTCCCAAAAGCACTTCCTTATATAGCTACCAGCTTTGTGGGGATAGTAATGTTTGTAATTATGCAATCTAGCGTCTCGCCAACAGCTTATTTCCTTGTATTCTTCGTTTTAGCAATGTCCGCTATATATATGAAACGCTCTATTCTCTTTATGGGTGTCGGTCTTGGACTATCGATTATTACCATTTTTACCTATTTACATCATGATTCCTTACCTCTTGAGATAAAAAATTACGGAACAATTTATTTACTATTTTTATTAGTGACGGTTTTACTATATTTTCAGTTAAAGCTATCGGATATTTTAAATTCAAATCTTATTTCGATACAGCAAAATACGGAAAAGCTACGTGAAAACGATTTGCATCGTAGAGATCGACTAGAGGAAAACACAACGATTATTTCGGCTAATGTTAAATCAATTAAAGATAAAAGTACAAGTAGTTATCATGCTGCTTTCGAGATGAGTGCATCTCTCCAAGAGATGACATCTGGCGTTACAGCACAAACCAATACTATTTATGAAATTACACAATCTCTTGAACAGGCAAACAGACTAGTAGAGAGAATGGCGGTATCAGCAAAAAGCCTACGAAAAGAATCAGAAAACACCTCACTTGTTTCGAGTGACGGTGGAAAATTAGTAGATCAACTTTTTACTGATATTACTAACTTCAATATGGTAATTGAAGCCGTTACGTATAAAATGAATCATTTGGCAGATAAAGTTGATGAGATTTCAAATTTCACACAATCGATTCAGGAAATCGCTGCCCAAACGAATTTACTAGCTTTAAATGCTTCTATAGAAGCTGCCAGGGCTGGAGATAGTGGAAAAGGGTTTGCAGTAGTTGCAAATGAAGTGAGAAAGCTTGCAGAATCTAGTGCAAAAGCTGCGAATCAAATCTCTGATAATATTTTAAATGTGAAAGAGGAAACTAAATCAACTCAAAATGAAATATCAGAAGCGTCACTACTTATGAAGGGCAATTTACAGCTTGTTCAAAATACAAAAGATTCCTTTGAACAGATTGGTAAATCAATTACTCATCTAACAAATGAAATCATTGGATTCGATTCACTTACTGAATCGATTCAATCTTCTTCAAAGGCAATTGAAGTATCAACTAACGAGTTCAGCACTGTTATTGAAGAAAGCAGCATGACTCTAGAGCAAATCGCTTCAGGTATTCAAATGCAAACTGAACAGCATAATGATTTAGTTGTTGCTATTGGAAATATGGACGATGCCGTATCTGAATTACTTGAATTATATAAAGAAAATAGTGATAGTTCCATAGAAGATCCAAAGAAATAGAAAAGCACGGCGATTGCCGTGCTTTTTCATTTTTAGTTATTATTCGCCAGTTAATTCAAATTGTACAGCTACGTTTTGAAGGTCGCCAAGCTCGCTACGTACTAAACGTAAGATTTCATTAGCAGCTTGCTTAGAGCTTTCCTTCGATTTTACAGTGATCTTGATTTTGTCACCTTCTACACGAACAAGTGCATCTTCGTAGTTATCACCTTTGATCAACATTTCAATGATTTTTTCTTTTGATTCAATTTCTTCTAGTTTCTTTAAATCTTCATATGCCTGGTTCTTTTGATCAGCAGATAAATCTTTTGAAGCTGTCATATCTTCTAATGTACTTCTTAATTTGCTACGTTGCTCATCAATTTCAAGACGTAATGCTGTAAAAAGATCATCGCTTGATACAGAAGAAATAACGTTACCTTCTTCATCTTCTTCAACAGTTACATCTGAGCCTTTTTCATCCTCAGTTGCTGTTTCAACATTTTCCTGCTCTTGATTTTCCTCTTTTTCCTGCTCAAATGCTAGATTATCATTATTACCATCTGGAGTCGTAATGTAATAGACTGATAACACAACTACTAGACTTAACATTGTTAATAACCATACTGTTTGCTTTTTTAATAACATTTTAGGAATCCCCCTTTGTTTTTCTTGGTACAACTGCTACCTTGTGATTAGGAACATCAAACCCTTTAGTAACAGCATCAACCACCATTTGTTTTATTTTAATGTTCTCAACACCTTTGGCAACGATTAGCACACTACGTATCTCGGGTTTTTCAATCTTCAATACAATTGGTGTTTCTGAATCGCCACTTCGGATGATGACAACTTGTTCATCCATCGTTACATCCTCTACTTGTCTCTTCCCACCATCCCTGTCTTCTTCATTCGTGATTTGACTCTGGGTAACGGTGTTCTTTTCAAGTACTTTCGTTTCAGTAGCATCGACACTTACAGATACAATAACATCCTCCACTCCAGCAATTGCTTCCAGAGCTTCTTTTAATTCATTTTCATAGCGGTCCTCGTATTCTGAAATAGCCTTTGTTAGGTCACTATTGTTTTTATGACCAAAAGCAGGTTCATCATCAGCAGCGACCTCAGTAGACGAAGTTGGTAATGAAGATGATGTTTGCGAGTCACCTGAAAATAAATTACTTAGTAACATGATTGATACTCCAGCTGCCAAAAGTAGTAATAAATACTGGTTTTTCTTCCCCTTTTTATCAGGTGGATCATCTTTTGATTGGGAAAACAAACCTTTTATTGTGTCCATAATCCCTTTGTTTTTACCCATTTACGAATCTTTCCCCCCTTCCACAGTGACTACGATTTTTTCAGAGTCAATTTCCCATTTAGTAGCTAGTAAAGTTGTAAGTTTATTGATATTTGTTACATCCATTTCAGTATGCTTGGGTTCTATCTGTTTGGAGGTATCAATCTCAACCGGTTTTACTACTGGGATTTCATCAGGTTCAACTGTCCCTTTCGATAACACCACCACTATAGAAGTAATGTCATCTAATGTAACAGTCTCCTTACTGTCATCCTTTATTGAAAGGAGTACGTCTTGAACAGTTAGGTCATATTGTTTTTGCACCAACTCCTCTTCAGCTTGGTTTTTCAATTGGACTTGCATTCTTTCTAAAATATATGCATTACTTGAGGCTTGTATTTCTTTTTTCTTCAAATCTATTAAATTTTCCATATTTTTTTCATCCTGATAAGGAGAAAACCTTAGATTTGAGAAGGCTTCTTCGAAATCAGATGACAATAAAGAAAACAATGGAGTTAAAATTATCACAATTAATAAAAGACCAGTAACCATTTTCACATACTTCTGCATGCTCGAATTCGGAAGCAGCATATCCACAATCGTCGCAAGCAAAATAAACAAAATAATATTCGTAATCCACTCAGCAATAAACCCCAAAGCCATCACCCCCAAACCTGCGCCAGGGACAGAGGGACAGAACCCTTGTCCCAAAAAGAGACTAAATAGGCGTTTTTATACACTTCCACAAACACTTATCACCTGACCATTAAAGTTAAGTTCCCCGCGGCAATGATCACTGTGATGCTTAGGAAAAACATAAGTGATACAATCGCAAGTGCCGCAAAAATATAAACAACACTTTTACTAATGATGTCTAAACAAGCGATTACAGGTCCTCCACCTAGTGGCTGTAACAAGGCTGCTGCCATTTTGTAGATTATCGCTAAGGAAAGCACTTTTATCGCCGGAAATGCAGCAATTAAAAGGAGTATTGCAACCCCGAGTATTCCAACGGTATTTTTTAGAATCACAGATGCACTAATAACAGTATCAGTAGCATCCGTAAACATTCTCCCTATTACTGGTACAAAGTTGCCTGTTATAAATTTCGCCGTCCTGATTGTAATTCCATCAGCTACTGCAGTTGTCGTTCCTTGAACTGAAATAACCCCAAGAAATATTGTTAAAAATGTCCCTATAATACCTATGCTTATGTTTCTCAATAGTTGAGCAAGTTGTGTCACTTTGTATTGCTCACTTAATGTACTTACGATACTTAACAGTGCTGACATAAACAATAAAGGCAGAACGACATATTGAATGAGCAACCCGCTTGTATTCATAAGAAATAAAATCAGTGGATGGAAAAATGCAGCTGAGGCAATTCCACCTGATGACGCTACTAGAGCCAGTAAAAGCGGAACAAGTGCTAAAATAAAGTTAATCATCGTTTGAATGGCTTCCTCGGTATAGCTGATTGCCACACGGAAGCTATTTAATGCGATAATTATTAAAACCATGTATACCAACGAGTACGCAACCTTGCTTACTGCACTTTTTTCAAATGAGTTTTGTAAGGTCTGTAAAAACATACTGAATATAGTAAGCATGATTAATGTGCTAAGTAGCTTCCCATTTGCAATTAGCTCATGAAACACGTATTTTACGAGTCCCAGCATCCACTCCTTGAGTGAAAGCTCTTTTTCTCCACTGATAAAATCTAGTAAGCTACCTTTCTGACTTTCGGGAAGATACCCACCATATTCCGTGACGATCTCGTCCCAAAATTTCGTAATATCCTCTATCCCTAGATTTTCAATTTGTTCTTCAACTTGTTCTTGAATTTGGTCATCGATGACTTCCTGAGTTGGAGGTGAAGCTTGTACAAACTGTGGTAAAGAAAAAAAGAGTAGTGCGAATAAAAGTATGAGAAATGATAGAACTTTGGTACGTGTCATGGAATCACCCCCCTAAATATCCCTAGTTTAACTAGGAATAAGACCAATTATTGTTTCGATTAGAACAGTTAATATCGGGATTGCCATGGCAAGAATGAGTATCTTCCCTCCTAGTTCAATCTTTGATGCAATTGCTCCTTGTCCAGCGTCTTTTGTTATTTGAGCACCAAACTCTGCTATGTATGCAATTCCGATGATTTTAAGAATTGTTTCGACGTAAACGGTATTTACATTTGCATTTATCGCAACCTTTTCAAGCATGCGGATAATATCTGCTATTTCTCCAACAAGGAATAAAAAGATTACACAACCTACGAATACAACAAGCATAAATGCAAATGTTGGTTTTTGTTCCTTAATGATGAGTGCTAAGAATGTTCCAACAAGTCCTAAGCCTACAATTTGTATGATTTCAATAGCTCATCCCTCCTTAGCCTTGAAAGAGGAAAACTGCTTTTATCTTTTTAAATAGATCCTCTACAATTGTTGCAACCATAAACAAGATGTATATAAAACCCAGTAATGTAACCCACTGGGCGTATTCTTTTTTACCCATTTGATCTAGGATTGTATGGAGAAATGCAACAACAATACCTACACCAGCAATTTGAAAAATGATATTTACATCGACTCCCATTTGCGTCTTCTCCCCCTATTAGTACGTGTTCAAAAAGTCAACGAATTGCAAAGCAAGAAGGTCAAGAAACGACAGCCTTAAGGACCGAATGTATGACATATTACGTTACGACCTTTGTTGCCAAGTGACGCCAAGATTCGAAGTCTCATTTTTTTGACCTTTTTGAACAACCTCTATTTCCTAAATCAATAAGATGACTAGTAATAAACCGGATAAGAAACCTAAGCTTTTCATCATCTTTTCATAGCGAGATTGTTTTTCTCGCGCATCACTTTCTTCTCTTTCTAAATGGGCAAGTGCCAATAAAATATGCTTTTGCTGGGAGGCTCTGTCTTGCTGGCCTAACGTCTCACCAAATTGTCGTAAAACTTCTATTTCTCCCTGTTGCAAGGCAGTATGTTTGGATGTTTCCTCTAAGCTTTCGTCCCATGCCATCTTCACACTCACTTCACCGGTTTGAAGCTTTTTGGCAAATCTCTCAAAAAAATGGGAGATGGGTTTTGGTATCTGTCTTGAAAGATGTGTTGCAACTTCAATTAAAGGAACATGTCCATACATAATTTCCGCTTCAAGCGATTGTAAGGCCGTTTTCAGCATCCTCAACTGTCTTGGTCGTTCGCTTAAACGACGTGCCGCCTCAAAACCTGCCCATGTTGTTGCTAGTAAAATAATGATCGCTCCAACTATTTTTACCATCTAGGTCACACTCGCTTTTGGTAAAAGTGGTTTTGCGTTTGGACCAAGGATTGATTTTACGGTTCCAGGTCCTTTTGTACGTGATAGCTCTACATATCTTTCGAAAACACCTGACTTTACAATACCCTCTAACGATGGACGCTTTAAAAGGTCTGAAACCTGATGTCCATGAGCAGTTACAATTAAACTAACTCCTGCGTTCACAGCTTCCATAATTGCTTGACTGTCTTCTTCCCTGCCAATTTCATCCACGATAAGCACATCAGGACTCATTGATCGAATCATCATCATCATCCCTTCGGCCTTCGGACATGCATCTAGCACATCTACTCGAGGGCCAAGCTTAACTTGTGGCACTCCCTTTACACATCCAGCAATCTCTGATCGCTCATCAACTATTCCAACCTTTAATGCCGGGATCCTTCTTGACTCACTTCCAGAACTGATCATCCTTGCAATATCTCTGAGCAAGGTAGTTTTTCCCGTTTGAGGTGGTCCAATAATAATAGTGTTACGCCAATACTTATCAAAGAGATATGGGCTAAGCTGATTGGCAATCCCTATTTTTTGTTTTGCAATTCGTATATTAAACGAGGTAACATCACGTATTGCTTTTACACTTCCATGCTCTGTAATCACTTTCCCAGCAAGTCCAACACGATGACCACCTTGAATAGTGACATAACCCCGCTTAAGTTCTTCTTCAAGTGTATAAATGGAGTATTGACCTAGCTTATTAAGTAGCTGAACCGCATCCTCGCTTGACACTACATAACTATGAAAAATAGGTAACCCATTACAAATGATTTCAAGTGGTCTTGAAACTCTGATCCGGATTTCTTCCATTTTTTCAATTCGTTCTGGAGGATACTCTGTAATAATATTTGCGATTGATCTTGGTAAAACGTCTACTATTTCCTTCATCTAGTAAACTCCTCACGTGTTCTTCATAGTTCAATGTATGCAGGCTTGGACACTTTATGCATCCATATTGGAAATCTCCCTCCTATTAACGGTATATTCCATATAAAATAAAAGCTACTCCTAGTCCAATAAATAATAGTTTTGAATAAGACAACTGGTCTGCTAAACTAATTAGCCCAATTGCCATCGTCGTAATCATGATGATTGGCCCTACAATCGCAAGTAACGCATTTATAGCAAGAGCCTTACGAACATCGTTAAATACAAGCATTAAAATAGCAGCAGTTAATTCCAGTGAAGCCGACAATACCCTTAATCCAGCCATTGATAAAACAGTTGTGTCAAACATAGAAAGCAATCGTTTCATTGTATCCTCCACCAATAAATTTTCTTTTGTACAACCTATGCGTACTCGTTGGAATTCAGAAGAAAAAAATATGGAGAAAGTAAAATTAGTGCGGGGAATAATTTGGTGAGTCGGTTTGTTTGGAATTTTTGTAAGGTTTAAGACGGGATGAGAGTGGTTTATTGTGCTTAGGAGTTTGGGAGGGTACTGCTTCACAGGTTTGCGTACCCTCAGTTTTTATTTTGATTTATGTGAGGGTACGATTCGCACATTTGCGTACCCTCAGTTTCTACTTTGTACTCTGTGAGGGTACGATTTTCAGTGAGACGACAAATAAACGCATCGAGTAGGAGGATAATCATTATTTGACTATCCGACCTCTCACACCACCGTACGTACGGATCCGTATACGGCGGT